>JAZURB010000150.1:0-19696 GCA_045605945.1 Acutalibacteraceae bacterium | reverse complement strand
AAGGAAAAAGCTCTTGCTCTCGAAAAAGAGCGCGCGGCTAAAGCACGTCAAAAAGAGAAAGAAAAACTCGCCAAAGAAAAAGCTGCTGCTCTGGAAAAGGATCGCTTAGCTAAAGAAAAAGCGAAGGAAAAAGCGCGTCTTGCAAAGGAAAAAGAGCTTGCTTCGAAAGCGGAAACTTCTGCAAAACAGGGGGCTGCTGTTGAAGAGCCGATCATCGAAGAGGTGTTCGTTCGCACTAAGCCTGCTGTTGCAAAGACGCAATCTGCCAATGCGGATGAAGTGTTTATCGTGAAAGTGGATACACCGTCGGACACTTCCGATATTGTGCGTGCACCTGCGCCGAAGAATAACGATTGGGCGGCACATCGCAATCAACGCGGTCGCCGCGGCTGGCGCTAAGGGCGTGAATGCTTATGCATAAAACAATGCGCATTTTAAAAACATGTATTGATGTTTTGCTGGTGGTATTGGTTGCGCTTTTGGCGATTCTCACCATAGTTATGGTAGTGGCTAAAATCGGTGGCAACGGTCAAATGACGATTTGTGGTTTCAGCTTCGGTCGCGTTGTAACCGGCAGTATGGAGCCGACAATTCCTACGGGTTCGTTTATTTTGGTTCGCAGAACCGCTCCCGATGAAATTGCCACTCGTGATATTATTATGTTTACTTCGGATGATCCTTCTGTGCCTGAAGGTTTTCCGGTAACGCATCGTGTGATTGCGATTGAGAATAACGAGTTCGGTCAACGAGTTTTCACAACACAAGGCGATGCGAATTCAATGCAAGATTCGTATCCTGTTGAAGAAGAAGATGTTATCGGTGTTGTTATTTCGTCGTCAAAATGGATCGGTGAAGTGATTGCATTTTCGCAAAAACCGTTTATTTATCCGATTTTGATTGCATTTTTGTTTATCGATCTGATTTTTAACGCGATTATTGTATTTCAGCAGGCAAAAGAATTAAACCAATGTTCTGAAACTGAGCAACCATGAGAAAGGAGGGACAACATGGCGCGATTATCGTTTTCGTTTTCTAAAATAAAGCATGCATGGAAGATGACGCTTGCTGCGGCGCTTGCCGTTGTGCTTATGTTGTCCGTTATTCCTTTTACAATCGTTTCGGCGGTGGATGTTTCTACGGAAGCACAGTTAAAGGATGCGCTTGCAACTTCTACGAACACGGTCGTCTTGAAATCGGATATTACAATTACAAACTGGACATCCGTTTCTTCTTTTAAAGGTACAATTAACGGTAACGGTTATGTGATTTCGGGACTTAAGACATCATTAATTACCAATTTATCTGCTACGGTTTATGATTTGGGTATTGTTGCGCATTCCTCGGGCGCTAATTGCACGGGCTTGTTGGCATCGAAAATGACGGGCGGCAGTGTTACACGTACATTTGCTTACGGCAAAATCAATTATACGGGAAGCGCCGTTGTCGGCGGTTTGATCGGCACGATGTCAGGCGGAGCGGTATCCGAATGTTTTAGCACCGTCTTTATGAATGGCACAAAAGCAACGCATGCGGGTGGCTTGATTGGTCTGGCAAGCGATGGTACAATCACCGCCTGTTACTCCTCCGGCGACTTGTATATGAAGAACGATGAGACGAAAACCGCAGGACTTGCTAACTTAAACGGCGGCAGTGCAACGGATACATACAGTTCCTGTCAAATTCGATATGCAAGTCCGTTTGCGAAGCCTTCGGGTGTTGATGGGTTGTATGACAATCAAATGAGTTTGGTGCGCGAAAACGCCGCAAATCCCGGAAAAACAACGCTTGAACTTATGACTGCCGATGAACTTTCGGATAAGTTTGCGGTTACCAGTACAACGTATCCGTCGCTGCGTTGCTTCTTAAAAACAAAATGGTCGGATGCGGCAGATCATGTAATTTTGGTTTCAACGGCAGCAGTATCTTTTTCTGATGGCGAAGAAACCGCTACCTCGGTTCGTTATGAGCCTGACGGTATACCTGTACGTACAGATTATTTGTTGACGAATGTATATGCCGACAAAACCAATGCACAAAGCTTGAAATGGTCGATTGACTCGACGGCTTGCACGGTGCTTGATACCGTACCGTATACTTTTTCCAACACAACATTCGGCGCTTCGCCGGATTTGCTTCGCAGTAAATATTCGTTTACAGCGACTACCAACGCTGTACTTACCGCAACAAGCGGCGGTGCATCCCGCAACTGGTATATGGCGGTGTATAACACCAAAAAGAATCCGTATTTTAACGGCGGCACCGGAGCGTCGAGCAGTTCACCGTTCCAAATCAACACACTGGCGTGTCTGAACAATGTGCGTTATTATGCACTGATTTCCAATAAGATCCAGTATAAAGTCACCGCCGATATTGCTGTCGGTAATTGGGTGCCTATTTCCGAAATGTCGGGCGTATTCGATGGCGATAATAAGGTGCTGTCGAGCATTCAAGTTGTTGACCATGACGAATCGGCACTGGGGCTGTTTGGCACGACGCAAAACGCGCCTTCTTCTGCTAAAACTACGATAAAAAATGTTGTTTTGCTAAACGCTTCTGTTTCTACCGATTCCGATGCAGCAGTGGGTACATTGATTGGATCGGCAGGCGAATATACGGTTGTTTCCAATATCGTGCTTAAGGGTACCGAAAACACCGTGAACAGCACCGGCTATGTCGGTGGCTTGATCGGTAAAACTTCCACGAATTTTTCTTTGGATGCTGCTTTGGTCAGCGTTCAGGCCAAAGGTAAGACAGTCGGCGGTCTGGTTGGCGCTGTTGCAGGCGGTACTATCAATCGTTCCGGTGTAACAGGATATATTGTGGGTACACAGTATGCGGGTGGATTGGTCGGTGAAACAACCGGTACTACCACATTGACCAACACGTATTCTACGGCTCCTGTTATCAGCGATACTGCTGCTGCCTATGTCGGTGGTTTGATCGGCAAGGCAACAAGTGCGACGATTAATAAAAGCTATTGCGCCGCATTAGCATACGCGTCGAGCCATAAAGGTGCGTTGGTCGGCCAAGGTGGCACGACATCGACCGTTGTTTATGACAGTGCCTATGCTTCTTCAGGCGGTATAACAACAGCAGCGTTAATGGCGTACAATTTCAATGACTCGGCATGGAAGATAACAACCGCTAATTATCCGCAGTTATCTTACTTTGTCGGTGGCTCTCATGATAATCTTTCTAAGGTGTCTACGGTCCCTGTGTACATTCAACAATATTGGCCGGATGTTACCGCGAAAGAAATGACGACGGGTTGGGTTGATGATGGTTTGATCAATCAACCCGAAGCGGTCAGTGATTATTGTGATAACGCCGCTGTGAAGGTGTATGCGGTCAACAGTGGTTACGGCTTTGAAGCGTCCGGCGGACAGGCTCGTTTACTTCTGACCTCAACATCGACGGCAGCGGATGGCCTTCGCGCGTTTGGCTTTGTTCGCGATAATATGATTTCGTTGACATATCAGCTTACCGGTACCGGCGCCAATAAAACCCATGTTACATTGTATTTCAAGCCGTCCGGAGAAAGTGTGTGGCAAACAGCGCATGTCAGTTCGAAAGATAGCACAGCACGCGTTGTTTACGATATTCCGAAAGGAAGCTCTGTAAAGGCTACTGTGCATCATGACGATGCCTATCAGGTGAATACCGTTGTATTTACCGCAAACGGCACTTCGTCGACTATTAAGGCGAATTCTGCAGGTGAATATGCCGGCTCGAGTACATATTCTCACGATGTTTTAGTGAAGATCAGTATGAAGAGCGCAACACCGCCTTGGGGCTTGCGCCGTGAATCGTATTAATTATCTATCTAATCGGAGAGGGGGGTGAAGCATGAAAAGAAAAGTGAAAAATGAGCCGAAAAAGCGGTTGATTTTAAATGTTGCGTTGATGATCTTCACCCTGTTTACTTTGGCTTGCTGTGTTCTTGCATGGTTCACCGCTTCGAAAACGGCGCGTATTTCACCGCTCACAATGCATGTAGAGCGTCGCGATTTGCAGCTTGTTAACACGATTGATCCGATTTTGTTCCCCTGTGCACTGAAGATTGACGGTGTGGATTCCTCCACAAAAGGGTTGTTTAACAATTATGCTCAGTCTCGTGTATATGAGGTGCAGGGCGAAGGCCAAATTTATGTTTCGGTGGATTGCAATTCGAATAAAACCGGCATGCTCGCGTATGTGTGCGACAGTGTCAACACCACCGACTATTATGCGGAGATGTATCCGAAGCTTGTTACCGAAATGGGTACTAAAGAGTGGAACGCGACCAACATTGCCGCGGCTCTTAATAAAATCAACAAGCGCTTGATCGGCGAAATGGTTGACGGAAACACCCATGTGAAAATTGTATATTGGGTTGAATACGAGGATGCTTCTGTTAAGCTTGAACAGGCTTCTTATTGGGACTCAGATGCAGATAGCTCTGTGACCTACAATGCGAAAGTTACCTTTAAAGTGTAAGGATAACGGATAATGTTAAAAAAAGGAGGGATAACCATGAACAAAGTAAAGCAAGTGTTTTCGACACAATCTATGTTTCGATCGTTACTGATTATTGCATCGATTTCCATGGCTATCCTTCTGTTTAGTGTGATGTTTGCCGATCCATTGATTGCTTGGTTTACAAACACCAATTCGGTTAACAATCCTGCTAAAATTACAAACTTTGTTACAACGACCACCTATAGCGTAAACGGTACTTCAAAAACCGTTAACAGCAACGGCGCGATTATTTTTGATGTTCCCGCGAATAAATCGGCTGTTACTATTCAAACGACCGTTTCGTATCGTGGTGAAAGCGCAGGATATGTTCGTGTGAAATTTTGCGGAACATATTATAATAAATCAACAAAAACGATCCTTCCGATTCCTAACGGCACGAACTTTGTGGATGTTACCACACCGAACGGTTGGGTTGACGGCGGCGACGGCTATTGGTATTATCCGACACTGCTTAATAAAAAAGCTACGGCTGCGAAACTTGCGGCAATCACATTAAAAACAAATACCGCTGTATATTCATCTATGTCAACTTTGCAAGCTTATGAAGGTGAATTTTATGCGATTGTAGATGTGATACAGCCGGATCGGATCAACGCTTTTTGGGGAAGATCCGCTTTACCCACTGCTTGATGAATAAAGGATGATGATTTATGCGTACTGTTAAATTTGCAGCACTCTTTTGCTGTGTTGTATTGACGGTTGCTGTTTTGGCCAGCTGCGGTCGTCCGGCGTATTATGAGCCGTATGGGGAGGGAGTTGATCCCGATACGGTTACAACCGGTGAATTTCAAAGTCGCGCAACGGTGTCTATGACAGCGTTTAGCGTTCAAGAGATGACGACGACCACGCTTGCCACGACAACGACGGTAAAGTTGATTGTTCCCGAAGGATACATACTTTGTCCGGATTGCAAAGGGGTGCGCGAAATGTGCACGTATTGCAACGGTACCGATAAGCGTCACGGCGAGCGACTTGATCCTGACTCTAATGTATATGTGAAATATTATGCCGATTGCAATATGTGCTCTAAAGAAGATCCCGGTTACAGTTATTGCGCAACATGTCGCAATTTGTTCCTTCTGCCGGAATGATTTTTAAAATACGCTCTTATTTGATAAAAATAAGAGCGTATTTTTTTACTTTTTTATGCGTAAAGGTTGCTATTTTTGCGCGAACATGGTAATATTTTAGGGTATATATTTCAAGGAACAGGATGAATCGCTATGTTTCGTATTGTAAAAAAAGAAACGCTCAATCCGACTGTCACAAAAATGGTGATTGATGCGCCTATGATCGCTGCAAAAGCGCGTCCGGGACAATTTATTATATTTCGTACATTTGAAGACAGCGAACGCGTGCCGTTAACGATTGCCGATTATGATCGTGTTAAAGGTACTGTGACGATTATTTTTCAAATTGTCGGCGCTTCCACTATGGAGCTTAACAGCTTAAATGAAGGGGATTTGCTGTGCGATTTTGTCGGCCCGCTCGGAAAGCCGAGCGAGCTTAAAGGACTTAAGAAGGTGGCGGTTGTCGGTGGCGGTGTCGGTTGCGCCATTGCATATCCGATCGCGAAATATCTTCATGAACAAGGGGTCGAGGTACATAGCGTTGTCGGTTTCCGCAATCGTGATTTGGTGATTCTCGAGGATGAGTTTCGTGCTGCAAGCGATCGGTTGATCATGATGACCGACGATGGTTCCTATGGCGAAAAAGGCCTGGTTACTAACGCTCTCGAGCAGCTTATCAATGACGGTAATGTCTATGATGAGGTGTTTGCAATCGGCCCGCTTGTTATGATGAAATTTGTTTCGGCTGTCACCAAGCGTTACGATATCAAGACAACGGTCAGCATGAATCCGATTATGATCGATGGTACGGGTATGTGTGGCGGGTGTCGCTTAACCGTTGGCGGAGAAACCAAGTTTGCGTGTGTAGACGGTCCCGATTTCGACGGACATTTGGTTGATTTTGACGAGGCAATGCACCGCGGTGCTATGTATCGTGAGTTTGAAAGCCACAAACGTGAGGAAACTTGCCGTTTGTATAGCAAGGAGGTGCGTTGACATGGCGTTTGAGCGCAATATGAGCAATACAAAATGCCCTATGCCGACGCAAGATCCTCTTGTGCGTTGCTCGAATTTTGACGAGGTTGCACTCGGCTATACCTATGACATGGCAATTACAGAAGCACGACGTTGCTTGAATTGTAAAAATAAGCCCTGTGTTTCGGCGTGTCCTGTTCAAATTCGTATTCCTGAATTTATTGAACGCGTTGCAAACGAAGATTTGGAAGGTGCCTATGCGATTCTTACCGCATCGAGCGCATTACCTGCTGTATGCGGACGCGTATGCCCGCAGGAAAACCAGTGTGAAGGCAAATGTGTGCGTGGCATAAAAGGCGAAAGTGTCGCTATCGGTCGATTGGAGCGATTTGTCGCAGACTGGCACCGCGAAAATTCTAAAAAGCCGCCCGTTCCTCCCAAACAAAATGGTATTAAGGTAGCGGTAATCGGCGCCGGTCCCAGTGGACTCACGGCAGCAGGTGATCTTGCTAAGCTCGGCTATTCGGTTACGGTGTTTGAAGCATTGCATTTGGCGGGTGGTGTGCTTGTATACGGCATCCCGGAATTTCGTCTGCCCAAGGCGATTGTTCGTTACGAAATCGATAATTTAAAAGCTCTTGGTGTAACAATCGATACCAATATGGTAATCGGTAAAATTTTGACCGTGGACGAGTTGTTTGAACGCGGTTATCGTGCGATATATATCGGCAGCGGTGCAGGGTTGCCGCGCTTTATGAACATTCCCGGCGAAAGTTTGAAGGGCGTATATTCTGCCAACGAATATTTGACGCGTATTAATCTGATGAAAGCGTATAAAGAGGATAGTAAAACACCGATTATGCACAGTCGCAGTGTGGCGGTTGTCGGTGGCGGCAATGTTGCAATGGATGCGGCGCGCAGCGCTAAACGCCTTGGCGCGGAGCATGTGTATATTGTTTATCGTCGCGGTATGGATGAGCTTCCTGCGCGTAAAGAGGAAGTTGAACACGCAAAAGAGGAAGGCATTGAATTTCGTTTGTTGACAAATCCTGTTGAGGTTTGCGGTGATGAAGACGGTGCGGTTTGCGGTATTCGTTGCGTTGATATGATGCTCGGTGAACCCGACGAAAGCGGTCGCCGTCGTCCGATCGAAAAACCGGATAGTGCGTTTGTTATCGATGTCGACACCGTGATTGTATCTGTCGGTACCAGTCCCAATCCGCTTTTGCGTAGTACAACTCCCGGCTTGGATACCGATCGTCGCGGTTGCATTATCACAAAGGATGACAGCGGTCTTACTTCGCGCACGGGTGTATATGCGGGCGGTGATGCTGTTACCGGCGCTGCGACAGTTATTTTAGCAATGGGCGCAGGAAAACAGGCGGCAAAAGCGATTGACGAATATATTCAAGAAAACTATGTCTAAAACCGATTACCCCGCCGATCAGAGAGACTGATACGGCGGGGTAATATCTATTTATGAGGAGGATGGAAATGAGTGGTATTGTATATCATACATTACAACCATGGGCGTCCGATAACGCGCGGGTGCTTATCCTTGGTACAATTCCGTCCGTGAAATCGCGCGAATACGGTTGTTATTACGGACACCCGCAAAATCGATTTTGGACAACATTAAGCGCGGTGTTTGACGAACCGATCGGTGAAACACCGCATGCGCGGCGCGCGTTTTGTGACTACCACAGAATCGCTTTGTGGGATGTGTTAGCGTCTTGTGATATTCAAGGTTCGCAGGATACGACTATCCGCAAACCGGTTCCTAATGATATAGCATCATTGCTTCGCAAGACCGATATTGTTGCCGTATTCACAACAGGTAAGAAAGCTGCACAACTGTATAAGCAATATATATTGCCGCAAACAGGGATACAGGCAATACCGCTGCCTTCAACAAGTCCCGCAAATCGTCGGTGGTACACGCGAGAACAGTTGATTGCCGCATATGCTGTGATTAAAGACTATATATAAACAGCGTATACACTAATGGTTTAGTGTATACGCTGTATCGATTATAACATTTTGTTGGCAATATCTTTGATGCAATCGGGGCAGAAATTGCGACCTTTATAAGTAACGATCTGCTTGGCGTTTCCGCAAATCAAGCAAGCAGGATTGTATTTGCGCAAAACGATTGTATTATCCTCGAGAAATAATTCCAGCGAGTCGCCTTCTTTGATTTCCAAAGTGCGACGCAGCTCTTTAGGGATAACAATGCGTCCAAGCGAATCAATTTGACGAACAATTCCAACAGGTTTCATCTAAAAGCCCTCCGTTATCTGATATACTCTGTTTCTTTAACCAAATTTTACCAAATATAGTATCTTTTGTCAATAGACGACACAAGACTTTGCTATTTTCACCTTTGTTTGTCGGAATGGTTCGCACCCTGTGAATTCTGCATAAATCGCTATCGTATTGTGTCGAGTTATGAATAACTGTTTGGAATTTTAGAAAACGGTGCCGCTGAATTTTATAAAACAGTGTCAAACCGTGCAGATTATCAGTAATGACAATTTTGAAACTTGTGACAGCGTTCGACAGTTGTCGTATGTTAATTTTAGGGGAGAGAGTATGCGAAAGAGTTTATCGGTATTATTTATTATACTTGCAGCGTCGCTCTGGGGGATAATCGGTTTATTTTATAATCGCTTGGCTGCGCTTGGACTTTCCTCGGCGGAAATCGTGTTTTTGCGAACGGGAATTGCCGCTGTGCTTATGGCGATTTATTTACTTGTGTATAACCGTCGGTTGTTTTGCATAAAATTGCGCGATATTTGGATGTTTATCGGTACCGGCGTTATCAGTTTAGCTTTTTTTAATTTTTGCTATTTTCGTGCCATGGATGAACTTAATCTATCGGTGGCGGCTATGCTGTTGTATACTGCCCCGATATTTGTTATGTTATTGTCGGCGTTATTTTTCGGCGAAAGCATGAATGCGGTGAAATGGATCGCTGTTGCGGTAACATGTGTCGGATGTTTTTTGGTTACCGGAGCTGCATTCAACGGAAAAATTACGATGATTGGTTTGCTTTTTGGCCTCGGCTCCGGCATTGGTTATGCATTGTATACCGTGTTCGGCGTTGTGGCGTTGAAACGTTATCGAACAGAAACGATCACGTTCTACACCTTTGTATTTGCTGCGTTGGCGATGGCTCCGTTTTGCCGCTTTTCTTCGCTCACAAATGCCTTTGCTAACGAAACCTCCACGACAGTCGGCTGTTCAATTTGTATTGCGCTGTTTGCGTGTGTGTTGCCGTACATGCTGTATACAGCAGGACTTCGCGGTGTTTTACCGGGCGAAGCTTCTGTTATTGCAACGATTGAGCCGGTTGTCGCCACTGTACTTGGCGTTGTTGCTTTTGATGATTCGCTGTCGTTTTTCAAAGTAATGGGGATAACCTGTATACTCGGAGCAATATTATTACTGAATATACCGCATAATATAAAGAGCAAGGAACGGTAAAGTTCCTTGCTCTTTATGTTTTTATTGTACACTGTGCAGCAGATCGTCGTAAGTCGGGAAGGGCCAATAGTTTTTGGCGGTGCAAATTTCCATTTCATCGGCAATATTGCGCATAGCTTGCATTGCCGAAACAATATGATCTCTATAATAATTTGCGGTTTCTTCCGTGCCTTTCACTGTCGCAACGCCGTTAACCGATGCAGCGAGCGTCTCGATTGCACCATACAAAGCCGCTGTAAGCGAAGAGAGCTTTGTGATAAGCGCTTCTTCGGCGGTAGTCATTGCCGAAGGGACAGCGGCTTTTTTTGATACCAGAGTTTCGCTCAGCTCTTTTGTATAAGCAATAGCAGCGGGAAGGATATCCTTGCGTGCCATTTCCAACATTGTAAGCGCCTCAATGTGGATGACCTTGCAATAATTCTCAAGCAAGATGTCGCAGCGGGAAATGATTTCCTGGCGAGTAAACACTTTATGTTTCTCAAATACAGCGATATTCTTTTCGTCGGCGAAATGCGGCAAGCAATCGGGAGTCGTGCGCATATTCAGCAAGCCACGGCGTTCGGCTTCTTCAATCCAAGCATCATCATAACCGTTGCCGTTGAAAATAATACGCTTATGTGTCTTGATGGTGCGTACGATAATATCGTGCAACGCGGTTTGGAAGTCATTTGCTGCTTCCAACTCGTCGGCAAATTGGCAAAGTGCTTCGGAAACGATAGTGTTTAACACAATATTCGGGCTGGCAATCGAAGCGGTAGAACCGAGCATGCGGAATTCGAATTTATTGCCTGTAAACGCAAAAGGCGAAGTGCGGTTGCGGTCAGTTGTGTCTTTCGGGAAACGGGGCAGCGTGTGTACACCGACCTTCATGAGCACTTTTTCTTTGTTGTCATAAGCAACGCCTTGCTCGATGGCATTCAAGATCTCGGTAAGTTCTTCGCCCAAAAACATCGAAACAACCGCAGGCGGTGCTTCGGCAGCCCCCAAACGATGATCGTTGCCGGCGCCTGCCGCGCTGATACGCAGCAAATCTTGATATTCATCGGTGGCTTTGATAACCGCACAAAGGAATAAGAGGAATTGTGCATTTTCGTGAGGAGAATTACCCGGCTCAAAAAGATTGATGCCCGTATTGGTGGATAAGGACCAGTTATTGTGTTTACCGCTGCCGTTGACTCCTGCAAAAGGTTTTTCGTGGAGCAAGCAAACCATGTTGTGACGCGCAGCAAGCTTTTTCATCATCTCCATGGTCAGCTGGTTGTGGTCGGTTGCAATATTGGTTGTAGTATAAATCGGCGCAAGCTCATGCTGAGCGGGTGCTGCTTCGTTGTGCTCGGTTTTTGCTAAAACGCCGAGCTTCCAAAGTTCCTCATCCAGATCTTGCATAAATGCCATGACGCGGGGCTTGATCGAACCGAAATAATGATCTTCGAGTTCTTGACCCTTGGGCGGTTTCGCACCGAACAGCGTGCGACCCGTAATAAGAAGATCTTTGCGCTTTTTATACACATCGGCATCTACAAGGAAATATTCCTGTTCCGGACCGACAGTGGTATTTACCATAGTAACATCTTCGTGACCAAACAATTTCAAGACGCGCATCGCTTGACGATTGATTGCTTCCATAGAACGCAGCAACGGCGTCTTTTTATCCAACGCCTCGCCGCTGTAAGAGCAAAATGCCGTCGGGATGTATAATGTGTCATCCTTGACGAATGCGTAGGAGGTGGGGTCCCAGGCGGTATAACCGCGCGCTTCAAATGTTGCACGAAGACCACCGGAGGGGAAAGAACTGGCATCAGGCTCACCTTTAATGAGTTCCTTACCCGAAAACTCCATGATAATAGAACCCTCGTTGTGCTTGTCGGGGGTGATAAAACTATCATGTTTTTCAGCGGTGACACCGGTCATAGGTTGGAACCAATGCGAATAATGAGTGGCACCTTTTTCGATAGCCCATTCTTTCATAGCAGTGGCAACATCGTCGGCAATCTCAGCGTGCAGATGACGACCTGCTTGCATGGTACGACGCAGTGCTTTGTAAACCTCATCTGAGAGGCGCTCTTTCATAATTTTGTCGTTAAAAACATTTGTACCGAACAATTCAGGAACATTACGCATAGAATTGAACTTCCTTTCGTTCGCAAGATGTGCGAATGATTGAAAATATTTAAATAAGTATACTGTATTTTAATGGTCTTTGTCAAGGTTATTCGACAGAATATTACGACATCATTGTTCGGCTTCGTGACATATTTGATTTTTGATGAGCATAGAGTGAAGTAACGCCGCGTAATATGAAATCGTCTTTGAAAAGGAGAGAGTTTTATGGGATGGAAAGATACGCGTCAAACGATACTTACTGCTTGTACAGTTTGTGATGAATCGGAAGAACGCGCTGTTGATTTGGATATCGTTTTACCGGATTATTACGCACCGATTGCCGCTATTGTAAAATGCACATTGCATCCTGTCGTAACCTCGTGCGGGAATGTCGGCGGACGATATACGGTTGACGGCATCGCGAAGTTACGCATGCTGTATGTGTCAGATGATCGACAACATCTATATTGTTATGAGCATAATCATCCGTTTAGCGTGGCGTTTTGTGCGGATGATGCTGTACATCATGATATTGATATCTATGTCGATTATGTGAATTGTCGTGCATCCGCACCTCGTCGAGCCGATGTTCACGCTGCATTTCGCGTTCATATGAAAGCGGTGGGAACTTACGGTGCGGAAATGTTTGCGCCGCCGCAAGTACATGACGTCTTTTGTCGAACGACGACTCTTGAAAGAAGCATCCCAACGCAGGAGATCTATAAATCATTTTCTGTCGAAGATGCTATCGAGCTCGGTGTAAATGTAGATAAAATGATATATACCGATATTGAAATGTCATCGTATGAGTGCAAACCGTTGTTGAATAAAGCGATCATTAAAGGTGTTTTATCGGTACGGTCGATGTGCTTGATCAACGATCACAATACGATTATCACTCAGGAGATTCCGTTTAGTCAAATTATTGATGTTAATGGGCTATGTGAAGATTGGCAGTGTGAGATTTGTGTCAGCGTCGGGGAAAATGAATGTCATTTACAGCAAGGAGAAACAGGTGGGGCGTTGTTAATGATCAATGCTCGACTATTAGCGTGTGCGCGGTGCACGGCTGTCTTAACTGATGAAATCGTGTTGGATGCTTATGCGGTGAAAGAGGCTGTTGTGTGCGAGTTAACTCCGTTACACACGATTACCATGACACCTCACACGCCCGTTAAAGTTACTTGTCATCAGCAAACAAACGCACCTGAAAATACGGCCGATATTCTTGATGTAAAGGGTGTTGTTCGTACAAAGGATATCGTTAGCAAAAACGGAGGTAATACGCTTTTATGTTGCGTGCTTGTTTCGATGATCGTTCGAGATCGAGACGGCGTACTGCACCATTGTGAAAGAACGGTGGATTTGGAGTGTGTTCTTGAAATGTTGTGCAGCGATGCAACTGTACGATGTGTTCGTGTGTCGCCTACGCTGAACGGTGAACAAGTTCGATTACAATTGGAGTTGCTTATTACGCCTCGTATGCAAAGCGAAACGGTAGTGGATGCGGTTAGTGCGGTTGTCGTTGATGATAATGCGCCGATTTTTCGTTCGCCGGCAGCGATTCGTATTGTTTATGCCGAGCGGGGAGAGTCGCTGTGGGATATTGCGAAAAATCATCACGCATCGGTGGATGAGATCGTAGCGGAAAACGATGTTCACGATGAGGTGCTTTTATCGCCCACCATGTTAATGATTCCTATGGTATAAGCAAAGGCGGTCTGCGGTATCGCGGACCGCTTTTGTTTGATATTGCATAGGCTGTCATAATCTGCGGACAGGTCGCATACAGTTGGATAACAATACTCGATCGAGCAAAGGAGTGCAATGAACCATGACACAATCCACTATTTATCATGATATTAGCGAACGCACGGCAGGTGCGCTGTATATCGGCGTGATCGGACCTGTTCGAAGCGGCAAGTCAACATTTATCAAACAGTTTATGGAAACACTTGTTTTACCGAAAATTACCGATGTGCATTTGAAAGAACGCGCTACGGATGAGTTGCCGCAATCTGCCGCAGGCAAGACGATTATGACAACCGAGCCGAAGTTTATCCCGGAACAACCGATTTCGCTCGCGCTGGATTCAGCGCTTGGCATGAATGTTCGATTGGTAGATTGTGTCGGTTATGTTGTCCCTTCTGCCATGGGGTATATTGAAGATAATGCGCCGCGTATGGTGAAAACACCGTGGTATGATGATGAAATTCCGTTTAATATGGCCGCTGAGATCGGTACCCGAAAGGTAATTACCGACCATTCTACAGTAGGAATTGTCGTGACAACCGACGGTTCCGTCACAGATATTCCGCGTGAAGAATATGCTCAAGCGGAAGCACGTGTTATTAAAGAACTGCAAGAACTCGGAAAGCCGTTTGCAGTGTTGATGAACTCAACAAACCCAACAACGGAGGAAACGCGAGATCTTTGCCTTCGATTGGAAGGAGAATACGGCGTGCCGGTGCGCCCTGTAGATTGTACCGCGTTAAAAGAGTCGGATCTTTTGGAGATTCTGGAATGCTTGTTGAGCGAATTCCCCGTAAAAGAAGTGGATGTTGCGTTACCGCGTTGGGTTACTCAACTTAACCGCAAGCATCCTGTTCGCAAAGCGATTTTTGATTGTATTAAAGAACATGCTTCGTCGCTCGATAAGCTTGCTAAGGTAACCGATTTTGCCAAAGCGTTAACCTTGTGTCCGCACATTGAACAATCAAGCGTTAGTTCAATCAATGCGGGTGAGGGGACAGCAATTGTAGAAGCGCAAATCAATCATGAGTTGTTTTATCGTGTCCTCAGCGAGGTTACCTCTTTGGAAATTGCGGATGATGCAGCCTTGATGTCGATTATGAGCGAGCTGACAAGCGTAAAAGCAGAATACGATAAAATTCGTCGTGCTCTTGATGAAGTTGAGCAAACGGGCTATGGCATTGTTATGCCGACTGTAGACGAAATGGAACTTGATGAACCTGAAATTATCAAACAAAGCGGACGCTACGGTATACGCTTGCGTGCTCAAGCGCCTTCGATTCACATGATGAAGGCGATGATCAATACGGAGGTATCACCGATTGTTGGTTCGGAGCGACAATCCGAGGAGCTTGTTGCGTATCTGCTTCGCGAGTTCGAAGAAAATCCATCGAAAATCTGGGATTCCAATATTTTCGGCACATCGCTCTACGGTTTGGTGAATGAAGGCTTGCATAATAAGCTGTGTCGCATGCCGACTGATGCACGCATGAAGATGAAGGAAACTGTGGAACGCGTTATCAATGAAGGGTGCAACGGGTTGATCTGCATCATCGTTTAAGGAGTAATCGTTATGGAAACAAACAAAAATGCGTCAGACGAAGCGGAAAAAGTTTCGCGTTCCGGTCGCTTTCAAGGTATTCAGTTGGTCATTGTTCAAAGCACAGTTTGTATTATAACGGTTTTGCTTGTTGTTGCTCTTAAATTTATCGGCGGCAACGCATATACGCGGTTGCAATCGTTATATCGTGAAGCGATGGTCGATCACCATGTCTTGGAAAGCGTTTTGGCTTCTGCAGAAACTGCTGAAGAAGATTCGAATACTGTCTTACCGTGTGAGAGCACAGCTGTTGAAACGAGTGTGACACCGATATATTTTCCGCCGCTACTAAACGGTATTGTAACATCACCGTTTGGCAATCGCGCAGACCCTTTTGATAATTCACTTAGCGATATACATCATGGCGTTGATATTGCTGCAAATGAGGGAACAGAACTTGCGGCGTTGTGTTCAGGAACAGTGACTGAGGTTGGGTATCAAGAGGCAGGATACGGACATTATGTGATGGTGGATTGTGAAAACGGTTATGAATACCTCTATGCCCATTGTTTTGAAATTCTGGTAAAAGAAGGGGAAAAGATAAGCGGCGGTCAAATAGTCGCGCTGGTGGGGAATACCGGCCGGTCAACAGGCAGCCATGTGCATATTGAGTGGCGAGTAAACGGTGAGACGACCGATCCTATGACGGTATTGCCGAAGGAAACATATGTATAACTTTACAATCGGCGGGGTACGGATTCACATAAGTGTGCTGTTTCCTGCCGTATTTCTTTATCTGTGGCATTATCAAGAAGGGATACCGATTTTATGGTGGTTAGCAGGCATGACGATTCATGAATGCGGACATTTACTTGCGCTACTACTTTGCGGGAGAATGCCGAGTGATATATTTCTCTCGGTATTCGGCGTGCGGTTTCAACTGGGAAACACTATACGCGGAACACATTGGCAAGATGTTATAACGGCTCTTGCAGGACCGCTTGTTAACATTCTTTCGGCGATTGTGTTTGTTCGAATGGGTAACGTTTTGTTAGTGACTATTCACGCTTCTCTTGCAACAATCAACCTTCTTCCGTTATATCCTCTCGACGGAGAACGCATACTGCGCGGCATTTTGCTTAGTTTCTTTCAGCCGTCGGTTGCGGATATGTTGCTCAAAATTGTGCATTGGTGTGTGTGGAGTGCGTTATCTGTGCTTGGGATTGTTCTTGTTTGTCCGCCGTATTATAATGGATCGCTACTGATTTTTTCATTATACATCGGAATTTCCGGCCTTTTACACAAAGGGAATTGAAAATTAGCGGATTATGCGGTATAATAAAAGAAATTTGATTATTTCAAAAAGGATGTTGAAAAATGACGATGGATAAACAACGCTTGGAATCGTTGTTTTTGCGTGTGCAAAAACCCGCTCGATACACCGGCGGTGAGCTGAACAGCGTTTGCAAAAACGCCGAAGATATGGCTGTACGCATTGCGTTTTGCTTTCCCGATTTGTATGAGGTCGGTATGTCGCATCTCGGCATGAAAATTCTGTATGGATTATATAATGCGCAAGAGGACACTTGGTGTGAACGTGTTTTTGCACCGGATGCCGATATGGAAGAACTCATGCGTCAAAACGATATTCCGCTTTACGGTCTTGAGAGTCGCGATGCCATTCGTGATTTTGATTTTATTGCCTTCACCTTGCAATACGAAATGAGTTATACGGGTATTTTAAACATGCTCGACTTGGCGGGTGTGCCTCTTAAAGCATGTGATCGCGATGATTCCTATCCTCTTGTGATCGGCGGCGGACCTTGCGCCTGTAACCCCGAGCCGCTAGCGGATTTCTTTGATTTGTTCATTTTGGGAGAGGGCGAAGAGGTTAATCTGAATATCAATAACCTGTATAAAGAACACAAAGCGCGCGGTTATAATAAAGAAGCATTCCTTCGTGATGCGTCCAAAATCGGCGGTGTGTATGTGCCGTCGCTGTATACTGTCAGCTATAATGTAGACGGAACGGTTGCTTCGGTTGAACCGATCGGTGACGCGCCCAAAACGGTGCGCAAACGCATCGTTACCGATCTTGACAATATGTATTATCCCGATTATTTTGTGGTGCCGTTTACGAACATTGTGCACGACCGCGCAATGAGCGAGATTTTCCGCGGTTGCATTCGTGGTTGTCGTTTCTGTCAAGCAGGTTTTATCTATCGTCCCGTTCGCGAAAAGTCAATTGAAACGATTGATAAACAAAGTCGCGCGTTGTGCGAAAGCACCGGCTATGAAGAGTTTTCGCTTTCGTCGCTTTCAACCAGCGATTATACGAAAATCAACGAGTTGCTGCCGATGCTCCTGGAGTGGGCAGAACCGCAGCATACCAATATGTCGCTGCCGTCGCTTCGTGTTGATGGATTTTCCGAGGAACTTGCCAATAAGCTCAATGTTCTTCGTCGCAGCGGCTTAACATTTGCCCCCGAGGCGGGTACCCAGCGCCTTCGCGATGCAATCAACAAGAACGTGACCGAATGCGAAATTATGAACACTGTTAACAAAGCGTTTCGCGGTGGTTGGTCTTCGGTTAAGCTATATTTCATGATGGGCTTGCCGACAGAAACTGCAGAGGATATCGTCGGTATCGCGCAATTGGCGAGAAAAGTGGTTGAGGCATATTACAGCAATCCCGATAAGCCGAAGGGTAAAGGCGTTACCGTTTCGGTAAGTGCGTCTTGCTTTGTTCCGAAACCGTTTACGCCGTTCCAGTGGGAGCCGCAGGATACGATGGAGCAGCTGCTTGAAAAGCAAAAGTTGTTGTCCTCCACGGTAACGACCCGCAAGATTTCGCTCAGCTGGCATGACGCGCAGGTTAGTTTCCTGGAAGCGGTGCTGGCGCGTGGCGATCGTCGTCTTGGTGCGGTTATTGAAGATGCCTATAAAAAAGGTTGCAAGCTTGATTCTTGGTCCGAGCATTTCCGCTTTGATACCTGGATAGAAACCATCAAAGAACACGGACTTGATCCTGCATTCTACGCCAATCGCCGTCGTGAAAAAGACGAGGTGTTCCCGTGGGATCATCTCGATTACGGCGTAAGCAAAGCGTTTTTGTGGCGAGAAAACCAAAAAGCGCACGCGAGCTCGACAACGCCGAACTGCCGCGAACAATGCAGCGGCTGCGGTGCTACCTGTTTTAAAGGAGGGATTTGCTTTGAACAGCGTTGAAACGATTCGTGTGAATTTTGCGAAGTTCAATAATGCGCGCTATATTTCTCACTTGGACTTGATGCGTACGATGACACGTGTTCTCCGCCGCGCACAAATCCCGCTGTGGTATACCGAAGGCTTCAGTAAGCATCCGTATATCACCTTTGCAGCACCGTTATCGCTCGGTTATGACGGTCTTTCGGAATATATGGATTTTCGTTTAGAAAGCCCGATGGAAATGGATGAGATCGTTCGCCGCCTCAACGAAAATATGCCGGTGGGTATTCATGTGAACGGCGCTGCGCCTGCGGTGAATAAAGTGGCGGCAATCACGGATTCGCGTTGGATGATTCACTTCCCTGTTTCATTCGCAGCGCGTGTGGAAGAGGTGCTTGCGCAGGATTCGATCGAAGTGCAAAAGCGTACGAAAAAGGGTACATACAAGACAGTGGATATCAAGCCCATGATCAAAGAACCGAAAATAGCAAATTGCGGTGACACGGTCACTTTGGATGTTATTCTTCCCACAGGAGCGCAATCGATTAATCCGTCTTTGCTGATCGACGCCATTGTCGGTGAGGAAGAGGCAGATATTCGCGTGGTGCGTGTACAGGTTTTAATGGCGGATGGTAACATTTTTGTATAATTTCAAAAAAACACTTGCATTATTACAAAACCTGTGATAATATATATCGGTATTTGGTATCCGTGCGGTATTGAGAGGCCGCATTGGGGATGATTGCCAAGCGTAAGCAAGACATGAAAGCGGACAGTCCTCTGTCTCGACCGCAAGTCGATGGACATGAATGTCTGAAAAATCAGGAGGAAAGAACATGGATGCATTGAAATTGATGGCGGCTGACAGCATGAAGGAAAACGCTCCTTCTTTTGCGATCGGCGACACGATCCGCGTGGAGGTTAAGATCCGCGAGGGTGAGCGTGAGAGACTGCAGGCTTTTGAGGGCACCGTTATCGCGAAACGCGGCAGCGGCGTTGCGGAGACCTTTACGGTTCGCCGCGTGTCCTACGGTGTTGGCGTGGA
>JAZURB010000149.1:0-2479 GCA_045605945.1 Acutalibacteraceae bacterium | reverse complement strand
GACACTGCGGGTATGAACCGCATGCTCTAGCCAACTGAGCTATACCGCCATATATATCCACCAATGGGGACGCAGACCATTATAGCGAAAAGCGTGTCTCTTGTCAAGGGATTTTTTAAATTTTTTTAATTTCCGCTTTGTCCCATCGGCGGAGTGAGAAGCTTTACGCCGCAACGCTTCGCATATTCCACCGTGTAACCCGTGCCGCTGCCGTAATGCGTCAGCCACGCGACACACACGCTGCTGTGATCCACCAAATGCCGATCGCGCTGTTTCATGCAATCGGGGGTGTAGTTTTTTGCCATATACACCACCTTATCCGCGCGGCGGATAATATCCTCGAGTTGTTCCCGCTCGTAAGCCGTCCATCGCGCCGTCATATCCTCGCACGGCAGCACCAAAATCAGGCGAATTTGCGGGAAACGGTGACGCAGGCGCAGCACGGTTTTGGCGGCAAGGGTATCAAACCCGATCGCGCCGCCGACGCCGAAATAGACGATGCCTTGCTTGATCAGCTCGGTCACGGTGTGCTCCAGCCACGGTGTCAAATATTCCCGCTCGGCCGCCGTCATGCGGCGATGTCCCGTGAAACAGCATGTCCTCTCGCGCATGTTCTCTCCCCCTTTTTTTCACTCAGTATACCGCAAAGCTGCCGCTGCGTCAAACCGTTCTTTTACACCAAAAATTGCCGCGAAACGGTTGACCGCCTCTGCGTTTTTATGATAT
Organism: Acutalibacteraceae bacterium; assembly: GCA_045605945.1. Lineage (GTDB taxonomy): Bacteria > Bacillota > Clostridia > Oscillospirales > Acutalibacteraceae > RGIG1959. The sequence goes on along the minus strand of JAZURB010000149.1, from coordinate 1,753 downwards.
ACTGTTTTATATATATGCATTTGAAAGGAGCGATCCGATTTATGATCGCGATTTTGGATTACGGCGCCGGCAATCTGCGCTCGGTGGAGCTGGCGTTGCACCGTCTCGGCGCGGACTGCGTGGTGACGGCGGACGCCGCAGTTGCCATGGCGGCGGACGGCTTGATTTTGCCGGGTGTCGGCGCCTTTGCCGATGCGATGACGGCGCTGAAAAACAGCGGGCTGATCCCCGCCCTCGAACACGCGCGCGACACGGGCAAGCCGCTTTTAGGCATTTGCCTCGGTATGCAGGCGTTGTTTGACGGCAGCGAAGAAGGCGAAGGCGTGGAAGGTCTTCACTTTGTACCCGGTTTCGTGCGCCGTTTGCCCGACAATGCGGGGCTGAAGATCCCGCACATGGGTTGGAACGATATTTGCGGTGAAAAAGAAAGCCCGCTGCTGCATAACCTGCCCGACGAGCCGTATGTGTATTTTGTGCATTCCTACGCCTGCTTCACGGACGAGCCGAGCGATATGCTCACAACGACGGCATACGGCGTGCGTTTTTGCTCGGCGGTGCAACGCGGCAACATCTTCGGCACGCAGTTCCATCCCGAAAAATCGGGGTCGGTCGGTGAGCAGATGCTCAAAAACTTTGTGGCACTTGTGGAAAAGGAGGGGAACTGATGTACGCAAAACGCATTATCCCCTGTTTGGATATCAAGGACGGGCGCGTTGTTAAAGGCATCAACTTTGTGGCGCTGCGCGACGCGGGCGATCCCGTGGAGGTTGCCGCGGCGTATTCGTCGGCGGGTGCGGACGAGGTGGTGTTCCTCGATATCACCGCCTCAAATGAGCAACGTGAAACGGTGACCGCTTTGGCGGCGCGCGTGGCGGAGCAGCTGTCCATTCCGTTTACGGTGGGCGGCGGTATTCGCACGGTGGAGGATTTCCGCGCGGTGCTTTTAGCGGGCGCGGATAAGGTGTCGGTCAACTCGGCGGCAATCGATCGCCCCGAACTGATCCGCGAGGCGGCGGAGAAATTCGGCAGCCAATGCGTGGTCGTAGCGATCGACGCAAAACGCCGCGAGGACGGCGGTTTTGATGTGTATAAGCACGGCGGTCGCCTCAACACGGGGCTGGACGCGGTGGAATGGGCGAAGAAAGCCGTGGCGCTGGGCGCGGGCGAGATTTTGCTGACCAGCATGGACGGCGACGGCACCAAAGCGGGCTACGATTTGGCGCTCATGCGCGCGATCGCGGACGCGGTGTCGGTGCCCGTGATCGCTTCGGGCGGCGCAGGAACGATGGCACATTTTGCCCAGGCGCTTACCGAGGGCGGCGCAGATGCGGCACTCGCTGCATCGCTCTTTCATTATCACGAGATCGATATTGCCGATTTGAAGGCATATTTGCAGACGCAAGGCATCGCCGTGCGCCCTGCTCAATAACCCCTACCGTCCGCGTCACCCTGAGAGAGCCACGGCGAGATACATTCGACTCCGCGCGCGAAACGCGCTGCGCTCAGTATGACGCCGTGGTGATTCGAGCGGGTCTCGGACGGAACCGCACGCGCACCAAGACACAAAGGAGGACTTTCTCCATGGCATTTGCGTTTTCTTCCCGTCCTGCGGTGATGGGCATTTTGAATATCACGCCCGACAGCTTTTCCGACGGCGGACAATTTTTCGATCCCGCAGCGGCGGCAAGCCGTGCAGCGCAGATGGTTGCCGAAGGCGCGGCGATCCTTGACATCGGCGCGCAATCCACCCGCC
>JAZURB010000148.1:0-1861 GCA_045605945.1 Acutalibacteraceae bacterium | reverse complement strand
CACCTACGGTCTGGGCTTTAATATGCTTGCGTCCTTCAACCTGCAATCCACCTTTGAAACCTATGCGTTCTATAATCCGTCGCTCACTCCGTGGATCATCGGCTTTGTGGTGGCGGCGCTGGTGGCGGGTTGCCTGTTTGGCGGCGGCAAGCGTCTGGTGAAAACGACATCGGTGCTCGTTCCCGTTATGGGCGTGGCGTACATTGTGGTGGCGCTTATCATCATCGCGCTCAATGCGAAAATGCTGCCCGCTGTGTTTGCGCGTATTTTCACCGAAGCGTTTGATTTCAAAGCGATCTTCGGCGGCCTGAGCGGTTCGTGCTTGATGATGGGTATCAAGCGCGGCTTGTTCAGTAACGAAGCGGGTGTCGGTTCAGCGCCGAACGCCTCGGCATCGGCGGATGTGTCCCACCCGGTTAAGCAAGGCCTCGTACAGGTGCTCTCCGTGTTTATCGATACGCTGCTCGTTTGCTCGGCGACGGCGTTCATGTGCATGTGCTCGGGCGTGGAAGCGACCGATGCGCTCAAAGGCGCACCGTATGTGCAAGCGTCGTTGCAGCAGACGCTGGGTAATTTCGGCCCCGTGTTCATCACGGTGGCGATGATCCTGTTTGCATTCACGACGCTGCTCGGCAACCTCTATTATGTGGATCGCTGCATCTTCCATATTTTGAAGCGTGAACCCGGCCGCGCCTTCCGCACGGTGTATTACATCGTGGCTGTGCTGATCATCTTCATCGGCGCGGGTCTGTCGGCAGATCTGTTGTGGAATGTGGCGGATATCACCATGGGCATCATGACGATTATCAACATTCCCGTCATCTGCATCCTCGGTAAATATGTGTATCGCGCGCTGCGCGACTATGAGGCGCAGGTCAAAGCGGGCAAAAATCCCGTGTTCCGCGCAAAGGATATCGGCCTGCCCCATAAAGTCGATTACTGGCAAGAATAATATGTACAAAAAGCCTCGGTTGAAATCCAACCGAGGCTTTTCTTATATGTCATCGAATTGCAAAGAGCCGCGCCGCTTGTTCGACAGCGTCGACCATGTTAGCGATTGCTGTATCAACCGGCATCGCATCCTCCAATGTACAAACGCCGCGCACAATGGGGAAGAAGGCGTCGATCCCGTGTGCATGACATGCGACCGCATCGGCAGTCACGCCGCCCGCAAATGCGATAACGGGAACACCTTGTTGTTTTGCAACCGCGGCAACACCGACAGGTGTTTTGCCCATCGCGGTTTGCCCGTCAAGGCGCCCTTCGCCTGTGATAACGAGATCCGCGTCGGCGATCAGCTCGGCAAGCGGGAGCTTACCCAGCACCAAATCGATGCCGCTTTGCAGTGTGCCGCCCGGGAAGGTTTGAAACGCAAATCCCATGCCGCCTGCCGCACCCGCGCCGTGTGCCGTCGCATTCGCTGTGGGAAACACCGCTTTGGCAAGCGTGGCATAACGCGAAAGCCAAGCATCCATTTGCTCGATCGCATCGGCGGAAGCCCCTTTTTGCGGGCTGAATACCGCGCTGCAGCCGTTTTCGCCGCACAGCGGATTGGTTACATCGCAGGCGATGCGGAAAGTGCAATCGGCAAGCGCAGGCAGCGCATTATCCGCGCTGATTTTCGCAAGCTGTTGTAAACCGACGGCACCGCGCGGGATCGCTGCGCCGTTACCGTCTGTCAAATCAAAGCCGAGCGCTTGCAGCATGCCGGCACCGCCGTCGTTGGTGGCACTGCCGCCGATGCCCATGACGATACGGCGACAGCCGCCTGCCAGTGCATGAGCGATCATCTCGCCGACACCGTAGGTCGTCGCCCGAAGCGGATCGCGTCGGGAGGCATCCACCAGCGTGATACCCGCCG
>JAZURB010000147.1:0-3285 GCA_045605945.1 Acutalibacteraceae bacterium | reverse complement strand
TGCGAAGATCGGTCGTAAAATTAAAGATTTGCGCATTGATGGCCCGATTTGTCGTGTTGCGGAAATTTGCGAACGCGAAAATATCGATACTATTATTGTTGCAATTCCTTCGTGCACTGAAGAAGAACGCCATACTATTGTAGAATATTGTGCGAAAACCAATTGTAAAATTCGCGTGTTGCCGTATCTGCATAATCTTGTGGCCGGTGATATGCTGACGCAAGCGAAACCTCTGCAAATTGAAGAATTGCTTTGTCGCGAGCCGATTTTGTTTAATAAAAATGAAATCACCTCGTTTGTTAAAAACAAAGTATGTATGGTGACCGGTGGCGGCGGTTCGATCGGATCCGAACTTTGTCGTCAAATCGCATCGCATTCTCCGGAACGCTTAATTATTGTTGATATTTATGAGAATAACGCTTATGAAATTCAACAGGAATTGATTCGTACCTACGGCAGCGCATTAGCGCTCGATGTTCATATTGCTTCGGTACGCGATTATGCTAAGATGACGCGACTTTTTGAGCAATACCGTCCGCAACTCGTTTTCCATGCTGCAGCGCATAAACATGTTCCGCTTATGGAAACAGCGCCGGAAGAAGCGGTTAAAAACAATGTGATCGGTACATTTAATGTGGCAAGTTTGGCAGAATTTTACCGTTGTGAAAAATTCGTGCTCATTTCGACCGATAAAGCAGTTAACCCCACCAATGTTATGGGTGCCACAAAACGCTGCTGCGAAATGATTGTTCAAAGCATGGCGCAACAAAAGACATTTACCGAATTTGTTGCCGTTCGTTTCGGTAATGTTCTCGGCTCAAACGGATCGGTTATTCCGCTGTTCCGTCGCCAAATCGAAGCAGGCGGACCTATTACGGTAACGCATCCGGATATTATCCGATATTTCATGACGATTCCCGAGGCTGTTTCGCTTGTCCTTCAAGCGGGATCCATGGCAAAAGGCGGCGAAATCTTTGTGCTCGATATGGGTAAACCCGTTAAGATTACAACGCTTGCCGAAAATTTGATCCGACTTTACGGTTATCGTCCCGGCATTGATATTAAAATTGAATTTACCGGCTTGCGTCCCGGTGAAAAATTATTCGAAGAGCTGCTGATGAACGAGGAAGGTTTAAAACCCACCTATAACGAGAAAATCTTTATCGGTAGCCAAATAGAAGTCGATTCCGATATGTTCCTTAAAGAAGTTTCTTTGATGAAAGAACACGCTTTGAATAATCAAACTGCTATTGTGGTAGAGGACCTTAAGCGTATTGTTCCGACATTCTGCCACAAGACAAATGAAGTTGCTGCGACGTGATTTCTTGTTTTGTTAAAGGAGAGATTTATATGCAGTTTCCTAAGTCTCATTCGCTCGCCGTTCACGAAACGGCGGGCGTTCCTTATTGCACTTTCCCGTCATTTGAGGCTGTTTCGTTTGTAAAGCACGGTTTTTCTACTCGTCTAGGCGGTGTTAGTAACGGGATTTTTGAATCGATGAATCTTAGCTTTACTCGCGGAGATGATTCCGCCTGTGTTACAGAAAATTTCAAACGCTTTTGCGCTGCAATCGGCACAGATTATTCTAAAGTCGTTGTTTCTGCTCAAGAACATCATACAACGGTTATCGCTGTTGACGAACAAGATTGCGGGCGCGGCGTTACGAGAGACCGAGGGTATACAGACATCGACGGTCTTATGACAAACAAACCCGGAGTTGTATTATGCACACAATATGCGGATTGCGTTGCGCTGTTCTTTGTTGATCCTGTGCGTCGCGTTGTTGCTACATCGCATGCAGGCTGGAAAGGTACCGTGGGGGAGATCGGCGCGGTTACGGTAAAGCGTATGGGTGAGTGCTACGGAAGCCGTCCGCAAGATATTCTTGTCGGTATCGGTCCCTCGATCGGCCCATGTTGTTTTGAGGTCGACATTCCTGTTTATGACGCGTTTTCAGCTCTTCCTTATGCCGATGATTCTATGATTCACGATGATCATAACGGCAAATATCACATTGATTTATGGGAGAGTAATCGTCGATCGCTGTTAGCTGTCGGTGTGCTGCCTGAACACATCACCGTCACGGATCTATGCACAAAATGTCATTGTGATTTCTTTTGGTCGCATCGTGCTACGGGCGGTGAACGAGGAAGTTTGGCGGCATTTATCGCTATTGCGGAGGAGTAATATGAAAAAACGCGCTGTATTATTTGATTTGGACGGCACTGTTTTGGCATCAAAAGAAGGTATATTTCGATCTGCAAAATATGCGCTGGATCGATTGGGGATGCCCATGCCTTCACAGGAAGAAATGCTTGCGTTTTTAGGCCCACCTTTGTCGATAGGTTTTGCTACCGTTTGCCGTGTACCCGAAGATAAGATTGATGATGCTATTCGTTATTATCGTGAATACTATAATAATGGCGGAATGTTCGAAGCGTATATTTACGATGGTGTGCTTGAATGTTTGTCGGCGTTGCACGAACACGATATTCAAACCTATATCACAACATCAAAGCCTCAGGTTTATGCTCGGAAAATTTTACGGCATTTTTCGGCAGATTCCGCGTTTGATGATATTTACGGATGTGAACTTGACGGAACACGGTCACACAAGGCGGAGGTTGTGAACTATTGCCTCGAAAATAACCGCTTAACCGCAGACGAAGTGTTGCTTGTTGGTGATCGCTATCTGGATGTTAACGGTGCACGGAAATGCGGTGTTAATTGTGTTGGTGTTACTTATGGGTATGGTTCCGAAGCAGAGCTTCTAGATGCAGGTGCTGCGTTTGTTGTACACACTGCAAGCGAGCTTCAAACCCTATTGTTGGAGCAGTGTGTAAATTGATAACGGAATTTTTGAGTTTTTTATAAAATACACTTGACAAAAGACAAGCTGTTGTATATAATATCTTAGCGGTCACGAGGTGACCATACGATCCATTAGCTCAGCTGGCAGAGCACCTGACTTTTAATCAGGGTGTCCGGAGTTCGAATCTCCGATGGATCACCAAAAAAGACGATCTGAAATCAGATCGTCTTTTTCTTTTATCGTATTGTATTACCGGTTTGTTCTTTACATTCTGTCGAATATATGATATACTCTTGAATGTTGAGAGGATTGGGCAGTCGCGTGCATCCTTGTACGATGCATGAGGAAAGTCCGAGCTTCACAGGGCAGGATAACGGCTAACAGCCGCCGGGGGTGACCCTAGGGAAAGTGCAACAGAGATATGCCGCCTGCGTTTTTGCGTAGGTAAGGGTGGAAAGGCGAGGTAAGAGCTC
>JAZURB010000146.1:0-2953 GCA_045605945.1 Acutalibacteraceae bacterium | reverse complement strand
GTTGAAGGTGCGGATATCGGTGAAGTTATGTTCGCCGCATTCGGGGCAGCGAAGGTCGTGCTCATCGATGTAATTCTTCATTTCGTCGAAGCTCCAGCCACCGCAGTTGGTGCCGTCGTCCTCGATCAGTTTGTCCGCACGGTGACGGGTTTTGCAGCTCTTGCAATCCATCAGCGGATCGGAGAAGTTGCCGACATGGCCCGATGCCACCCCCACCTGCGGGTTCATCAGGATTGCGCTGTCCAGACCCACATTATAGGGGCTTTCCTGCACAAACTTTTTCCACCAAGCCTTTTTGATGTTGTTCTTCAGTTCCACGCCGAGGGGGCCGTAGTCCCACGAGTTGGCAAGGCCGCCGTAGATGTCCGAGCCGGGATACACAAAGCCGCGGTTTTTGCAAAGCGCCACCACGGTCTCCATCGATTTGTCACGATTGTTCATAAAATAATCTCCTTTCGCATGGCTGGCTGCCATGTGATATATTCCCATTTATTATACACGAGTTTTCAAAAATTGCAAGCATAAAAGCGAAATCCCCGCACCGCGTGCGAGGATGGCTTTTGTTTTTACAGTTGTCCCAAATCTTTCATGCGCGCGATCTTAAGGATTGCGGTTTGGGTTTTCGAGTCGGGCAGCTCGCCCGCCATGACCATGTCCACCGCCTTGGCAAGCGGGATGCGCAGCACATCGAGAAACTCGTCGCTGTCGGTATGCTGCTCGCCGAACGACAGCCCCGTCGCCAGATACAGGTGAATGATCTCGCCGCAATAACCGGGCGTGGGATACAGTTTACCGAGCGACACAACCTTTTGTGCGGTTGCACCCGTTTCCTCGGACAACTCGCGGATACCCGCCTTGAGCGGATCTTCGCCGCGTTCGAGTTTGCCTGCAGGAAGCTCGGTGACGATCGCCATATACGGATAGCGGAACTGGCGTACAAACAGCAGCTCCTCCTCGTCGGTCAGTGCCGCCACGCACACGCCGCCCGGATGCGCCACAATTTCGCGCATCGCAGTCGAGCCGTCGGGAAGCAGCGCCTTATCATGATGTACCGTAATGACGCGTCCCTCAAAAATCATTTCGCGCTCCAGCATCGTCTCAATCAACTGATCGTCTGTCATAATTCTTGTCCCCTTTGCATATACTACAGTATCTATTCCCCCGAAAGGAGGGCGTATTATGTCCTACATTGTTACACCGCAAGTCGCCGACAGCTATACCGTCGGCGCTCTGTGCCACACGCTGCGACGCGCTTACGAGCCGATTGAACACACCGTATTCGGTCACAGCGTATGCGGTCGTCCGCTCCACGCCCTGTCCATCGGGCACGGTGAGCGCGCCGTACTGATTGCCGCCGCATTTCACGCGCAGGAATGGCTGACTTCGCTTGTCGCCTTGCGCCTTTGTGAAGATTTGTGCCGTTTACTGACGGGCGAGTTGACCCACCCGCGCTTCGATATTCCCCACGCTCTCGCAGGACGCACGATCGTGATCTTACCGCAGCTCAACCCCGACGGGGTGGATGTTGCCGTTCACGGCAGCAAAGCAGGCGGCGAACACGCCGAGATCCTGCATGTGCTGGGTGCGGATATCCATGGTTACTGGCAAGCCAACGCCCACGGCATCGACCTCAATCACAATTTCAACGCGGGACGCGATGCTCTTCGTGCCATTGAATGCCGTTACGGACGCAACGGCCCCTGCGCCCGTCAATGGGGCGGCGTAAACGCCGAAAGCGAGCCCGAAACCGCCGCGCTGACAGCACTTTGCCGCCGCATGGCGTTTACGCATGTTGCCGCGCTGCACTCGCAAGGCGAAGAAATCTATTGGCAATACGGCAGCCACACCCCGCCGCATGCCCGCATGACTGCCAGAATGCTCGGCGCGCTCAGCGGCTACACCCCCGCCTCCCCCGACACGATCGCCTCGCACGGCGGTTTTAAAGATTGGTTTATCGAAGAATTCGGGCGGCTGGGACTGACATTTGAACTCGGTAAAGGCCGTAATCCGTTGCCGCTCACCGAGTTTGAAAGCATTTATCAAAAAGCGCGCGATATGCTGCTTTGCACGGTGGTGTTATGAAAAAAGTATACCAAACGCGCCACCGTTTTGCAAGACCTTTCACATCACGGCACAAAAAACTCCCCCGATCAATCGTTTCACAATTGCTACCCCCCTCGTCAAAGGAAGCCAAGACGCGCGCCGCAATTTTCGCCACAGACAACCTACCATATTGCCGCAACAAAAACGCCACCCTCGCGGGTGGCGTTTTTTTACACAGTAGAGGCTTTAAAAACTCTCTTATTTCGCTTTGGAATAGAGGTCGCCCAGACGCACCAGATGCTCATAACGGCTCTTGGCGTTTTTCTCGGCAGCAGCGAACAGCTCTTTCGCGCGCTCGGGGAACGCACGGGTCAGCGAGTTGTAACGCACCTCGCCCATGATGAAGTCTTGATACGACTCGGTGGGCTCTTTGCTATCCAGCATGAAGGAATCGTCCTTGCGCGGATCGAAGCGATACAGATGCCAGTAGCCTGCCTGCACAGCCTTCTTCTCCTCGGTCATGGAGATGCCCATGCCGCCCTTGATGCCGTGGTTGATGCAAGGCGCATAGCAGATGATGAGCGACGGGCCGTGATAGCTCTCCGCCTCATGGAACGCCTTGAGGCACTGATTCATATCCGCGCCCATAGCAACCTGCGCCACATAGACATAACCATAGCTCATCGCGATGGCGCCGAGATCCTTCTTCTTCACAGCCTTGCCGGCCGCCGCGAACTGAGCCACCGAGCCGGTCGGAGTCGCCTTGGAAGCCTGACCGCCGGTGTTGGAGTACACCTCGGTATCGAAGACCATCACGTTGACGTCCTCACCGGAAGCCAGCACGTGGTCCAGACCGCCGAAGCCGATATCGTAGGCCCAGCCGTCACCGCCCATGATCCACACGGACTTC
>JAZURB010000145.1:0-2420 GCA_045605945.1 Acutalibacteraceae bacterium | reverse complement strand
GGCCTCCGACTTACTCACGCGGCAAGCCATTAGGCCCTGATGTGAGTTTGTCAACAATTGCAAAATCAACATCTGGCTTTACGGGCGCAGATCTTGAAAATCTGCTTAACGAGGCCGCCTTGCTGTCGGCACGCAAAAATTTGCGTTCTGTCACAATGGAGGAAATCGAAGAAGCAACAATCAAGGTTGTTATGGGTACAGAGAAACGCAGCCATGTGATTACTGATAAGGATAAGAAAATTACTGCTTATCACGAAGCCGGTCATGCGGTTGTCTCGTATTTCTGCCCGACGCAGGATCCCGTTCATCAGATTTCGGTTATTCCGCGCGGTATGGCTGCTGGCTATACAATGAATTTGCCCACCGAAGACCGTTCTCATTGCTCGAAATCGGAAATGCTTGAAAATATCCAAGTGTTGCTCGGCGGTCGTGTTGCAGAAGCGTTGGTGCTTGGTGATATTTGTACAGGCGCTTCGAACGATATTGAGCGTGCTACTGAAATCGCTCGAAAAATGGTCACAAAATACGGCATGAGCGATGAACTTGGTCCGATTATGTTTGGCGAATCCGAAACGGGCGGCGTTTTCCTCGGTCGCGATATTGCTCATAATCGCAATTATTCTGAAGAAATCGCTTCGAAAATCGATAGCGAAATTCACAGAATTATCAATGACGGTTATAACGAAACAGCGCGCAAGCTCAATGAGCATATGGATAAACTCCATAAGGTTGCGCAATATCTATTTGAAAACGAAAAGATCGACGGTACGGAGTTTATTGCTCTGATGGAGGACGAATCCGTAGACGCTGAAGACCAACCTGTCGAAGAGTAATCGATAAATATAAGGCGGTATAGCACAAGTGCTATACCGCCTTAATTATTAAGTAAAAGCGGCAAGGATTTATTCCTTGCCGCTAAATATATTCGAATTACAGTTTCGAAGCTGCGCCTTCGTCAAGCATCACAGTAACATTCGGATGCAACTGCAGTACGGAAGCGGGGCACTGCGGATCCACAGGACCGTTAACCATAGCGTCGATCGCGTCTGCCTTGTCTGCACCGGTAGCGATGATAACGATCGCTTTCGCTTTCATGATCGAGCCGATACCCATGGTAAGCGCCTGACGCGGGACATCATCCGCAGAAGCGAAGAAACGCTTATTCGCTTCAATGGTGCTCTCGGTCAAATCTACAATATGGGTAGTAGGGGGGAAGGTGCTGGTGGGCTCGTTGAAAGCAATGTGACCGTTACGACCGATGCCGAGGATCTGCAGATCGATACCGCCGGCAGCGTCGATCGCCGCGTCGTATGCAGCACATTCTGCAGCAGGATCCGCCGCCATACCGGAAAGAACATGGATTTGCTCCTCGGGAATATTGATATACTTAAAGAGATTGTCGTGCATAAAGTAGTAGTAGCTCTGATCGTGGTCGTGATCAAGACCAACATACTCGTCGAGGTTATAGGTGGTCACGCCCGAATAATCGACAGCGCCTTCCTCATAGAGGGCGGCCATACGGCGATAAGTAGGCAGCGGGGTAGAGCCGGTGGCCAAACCGAGCACACAGTTCGGCTTCGAGATCACTTGTGCCGCAAACAAAGCTGCTGCAGCCGCGCCGATCGCATCGGCATTTTTGTAAACGCGTACATTCATGACAATCGTCCATCCTTTCATTATCAGCGCTTTGGCGCTCATTTATGTATTCATTATCCGCTTTTTTGCCGAAAAACCCCATATATTTACGGTCGCTAAATTTGCACATTCGGACAAATGCCGAAAATCGGTGGACAAAATCGAAAAACTTTGTATAATAGGGAATGCGCGCGATTTTTATACTAAAATCGCATGTTATTTGATAAGAAAACGAGATGAGAATTGTTATGAAACCGATGTTGTTCGAGTCTTTAAAAGGCTACACAAAAGCGCAGTTCGGTAAGGATGTAATCGCCGGTATCATTGTTGCGATAATCGCGCTTCCGTTATCGATTGCGCTTGCTATCGCTTCCGGCGTTGGCCCTGAGCGTGGCATTTATACGGCAGTTGTTGCCGGCTTTTTAATTTCCTTCCTCGGAGGAAGCCGTGTACAGATCGCGGGTCCGACTGCTGCATTTGCAACAATTGTAGCAGGTATTGTTGCTAAAAACGGTATGGACGGATTGGTGATCGCTACGCTGATTGCCGGCGTATTGCTTATTATCATGGGCGTGTTTAAGCTTGGTAATTTGATTAAGTTTATCCCGTTTACTATCACAACCGGTTTTACTGCAGGTATTGCGGTGACAATCGTGGTTGGACAATTAAAAGATTTCTTCGGTATTGTTTATCCCGAAAACATCGAAAAACCGATTGAAACAATCGAAAAGATGGAAGCGCAGTTTGCGGGATGGAATTCATTTGACTATCGATCACTGATCGGT
>JAZURB010000144.1:0-1870 GCA_045605945.1 Acutalibacteraceae bacterium | reverse complement strand
ACTACTACCACTACTACCACTACTACTACTACGACCACCACTACCACCGAGGCTGAGGAGACCACGACGACCACCGAGGCTGATGAAACCACCACCACGAAGGCTCCCGTGACCACCACCACTGCTTCGAAGGCTCCTGCGACGACCACCACCACCGCCGGCACCACCTCTGATGTGCCGAAGACCGGTGATGTCAGCAACGCGATGCTCTACATCCTGATTGCTGCTATGGCTGCTGCGGCTGTTGCTCTGAGCACGGTGGCGATGAAGAAGTCTGCTCGCTAATCAATAGATTAAGCGACCGCTTCTAATCTGTAGCTAAAAAACGCCCTGCCTACCAAGGCAGGGCGTTTTTCTGTTATTTGATAGTAGGAAATACATTGTGTTTATCCAACACATTACGCATATCGGATTATGCATATCTGAAGGCACGGCAATTTATGAGACGGATTTGCGGGGCATAGAAGCTGCAACTGCACAAATCGATCCTATAAATCATCAGCTGCAAAAATGGATATATACGGCAATACTCTGCGGCGCCTATAATTGCGAGAGCTAAGAAACGATCGGCATATAATCAGAAAGGCAGAGAAATCGATGTGGCTGCCTTGTCCGAATTGCGCAAACTCGTAGAATGAATATGTGGCTTTGGACTTGTCGATGAAGTAAAAATGCGGCGATATATTACCGATTGAGGCGCCAATGAAACGCTTTTTTGCTAAGGATAACGACAAAGACATATAACAAGCAAACCCTATCTATATATAGTAGATGACAAATTATGCAAAAAAAGACGGTAATTCAAAAAAATATCACAAAATATAGCGTTCTTTTGCAAAAAGGTATTGCAAATATTGTGAATATGCGTTACAATATTGTCATTGTGTAACAAACTGTAAGATACAAGGGGTTGTGGCGTGTGAAGAAGATTTTAATAACTATAATCGCAACAATCTTATTGGCACTTTGTTTCTTCGCTTATGCAGCGGCAGAATCCAAAATGGCGGCGCCCATTCCGACGGTACCTGCGGAAGAAGAGTTTCCTTGTATCGTATCTTTCCACCAATTCGATTAAACACGATAATAAAACCGTATCCCTCGGAATAATCCGAGGGTTTTTTGTTGTCGGTTTGTAACTTGACCGTGCTTCAATATTGGTGTATTATAGTAGCATAGGAAATTATGTCGTAAAGGATGTATAAGGCATGAAAAAAGTAGTTGCCGTTTTATTGAGCGTGCTGTTATTGATTACGATGGTGCTGCCGATCATGGCAGTTCCCGTTTCGGCATCGGAACTCGATACGATGCTTCCCAACGGGCATGTTTGCGGATCGGAAATGTTTGCCGATAAGCCGATTGGTCATTCGCTTGGCGAATTGGGAGATTTGGATGGCAACGGCACGGTCGCCATGCGCGATACCATGCTGTTTTTCCAAGCGGCAAGCGGACGAACAGCACTTTCGGAAGATCAGCAGGTGCTGGCAACTGTGGATAACATAAGCACAGTAAATCTTTACGATGCGCTCGCGGTATATCAGGCTGTCAGCAACGACACGCTGCTTCCGATTATGGCGAGTGATGCGGAGAAATCGGTTGTTGCGGTTTCCGATACGATACCGGGTGACCTTGACGGTGATGCGCTTGTGAATATGCGTGATGTGATGAAGTTGTTCCGTCATGTGTCCGGTCAAAAAATTATGCTTGATGAAGAACTCGCGGGTACAGATTTTGTAGAAGACGGCAGAACCGATATCAAGGATGCGCTTAGGCTGTATCAATGTGTCAGCCATAATATCCCGCTGATAACGACTACCACGACGACAACGACTACCACCACCACTACGACTACGACTACAACCACGACTACTAC
>JAZURB010000143.1:0-7572 GCA_045605945.1 Acutalibacteraceae bacterium | reverse complement strand
ATGACCCACGGCGACGACAACGGTCTCGTGCTGCCGCCGCGTGTGGCGCCGACGCAGGTGGTCATCGTCCCGATCGCGATGCATAAAGAAGGCGTGCTGGATAAGGCGCGCGAGCTGAAGGATCGTTTGCAGAGCGTGGCGCGCGTCAAGCTCGACGAGACGGACAACAGCCCCGGCTGGAAATTCGCGGAATACGAGATGAAGGGTGTGCCGCTGCGCCTCGAGATCGGCCCGAAGGATATCGAGAACGAGCAATGCGTCGTTGTCCGCCGCGACACCCGCGAGAAGGTCGTCGTCAAGCTCGCCGACCTCGAAACCGAGCTGCCCCGTCTGCTTGATGCGGTGCATGACGGTCTGTATCAAAAAGCGCTGGCCCGCCGTGAGTCGATGACCTACGACGCGCACAGCTTTGACGAAATCAAGGATATCGCCGACAACAAGCCCGGTCTCATCCGTGCGATGTGGTGCGGCGATCTGGAATGTGAAATGCGCCTTAAGGACGAGGTCGGCATCACCAGCCGTTGCATGCCCTTCGAGCAGGAAGAGCTGTCCGACACCTGCGTGTGCTGCGGTAAGAAAGCCACCAAAATGGTCTACTGGGGCAAAGCGTATTAAACAATTTCAAGGAGGCAATCATTATGAGCCAGCTGGATAAACCGATCAAAGGCGACGTTGTCGCTGTTATGCATACCAACATGGGCGATGTGTCGATCAAACTGTTCCCCGACAAAACGCCCAAAACCTGTGAAAACTTCATCACCCATGCGAAGGACGGCTATTATGACGGTCTGACCTTCCATCGCGTGATCAACGGCTTCATGATTCAAGGCGGCGACCCGACGGGTACGGGCTGCGGCGGCGAAAGCATCTGGGGCGACAGCTTCGAGGATGAATTTGATATCGATCTGCGCAACTATCGCGGTGCGCTGTCGATGGCGAATGCAGGCCCGAACACCAACGGCAGCCAGTTCTTCATCGTGCAGGCGAAGGAAGTGCCCATGAGCCTCATCGGTCAGATGCAAAAGCTCGAGGATCGCGGCTTCCCGAAAGATGTTACCGAAAATTATGCTGCTGTCGGCGGTACCCCGCACCTCGATTTCCGTCACAGCGTGTTCGGTCAGGTGTTCGAGGGCATGGATGTGGTCGATGCGATCGCCGCGGTGAAAACCGGCGCGCAGGATAAGCCTGTCGAGGCAGTCGTGATCGAAGGCATTGATGTTTCGATCATCGAATGATTTTGAAAACGGCACTGCAATGCCGTGAAAGGATAGCGTTATGAAAAAGATGATGCAAGCGCTTGCGCTGCTTTCTGTGTTGGCAATGATGCTTTCGGTATTCGTCGGTTGCGGCGGCAAGCAGTTCGGCTATCAGCTGGAAAATCCCGAAGCGGGCGAGGAGATCGCCGTCATGCACACGAGCATGGGCGACATCTACATTCGTCTGTTCCCGAAATCCGCGCCCAAAGCGGTGGAAAATTTCAAAACCCACGCGCAAAACGGCTATTATGACGGGCTCACCTTCCACCGCGTGATTGATAACTTCATGATCCAAGGCGGCGACCCCGAAGGAACGGGTTCGGGCGGTGAAAGCATCTGGGGCGAGGATTTCGAGGATGAATTCGATCCCGCGCTCGGCAACCTGCGCGGCTCGCTTGCTATGGCGAACAGCGGTGCCAACACTAACGGCAGCCAGTTCTTTATCAACCAAGCGGATGCCGAGCCTCTGGGCATTACGCACACGCGTGAGCTGTGGGATAAGCATCATGAGAATATGCCGTCCTACAAGAGTTTTGCAGAATTTTATGTGGCGCAAAACAGCAATTTCTCGTTTGATCCCGCGGCGATGACCGATGAGATCCTCGCGACCTATGAAGAGGTCGGCGGCAATATGTATCTTGACGGTCCGCTGCGCTCGGATGACACGGGGCACACCGTGTTCGGTCAGGTGTTTGGTGGTATGGATGTGGTGGATGCGATCGCGGCGGTGGAAACCGATGCGGACGATAAGCCGCTCGAGCCTGTGACGATCATCTCGATCGAATTGACAACCTATCAAGGATAAGGATGAACGGATTTATGAAAACAGTTTCTCGTATGATCGCGATGCTGTGCGCGATGGCTATGCTGATTGCTCTGTGCGGTTGCGGTGAGACCGAGACCCCTGTTACGGGTAATTTCGGTTTCCAGCTGGATATGCCTGCCGAGGGCGAAGAGATTGCCGTGATGCATACGAATATGGGCGATATCTACATTCGTCTGTTCCCGGAGCAGGCGCCCAAAACGGTGGAAAACTTCAAAACCCTCGCGACGAAAGGGTATTATGACGGTCTGATGTTCCACCGCGTTATTGCGAATTTCATGATTCAAAGCGGTGATCCCGAAGGCACGGGCATGGGCGGCGAAAGCTGCTGGGGCGGCACCTTTGCCGACGAATTCCATGCCGATCTCGGCAATCTGCGCGGCGCGCTGGCTATGGCGAATGCGGGGCCGAACACCAACGGCAGCCAATTCTTCATCAACCAAGCGGGTCCCGAAGCGACCTCCATCACCGATGCGCGTGTGTATTGGGAAGCCAACCGTGCTTCGCTCGGCTATGATACCTTCAATGCGTATTTTGCCGCGCAAATGGGTCTGGATGCAGCAAAAGTGACCGACGAGATCCTCGCAAAATACGAAGAGATCGGCGGCAACATGTATCTCGACGGCCCGCTGCGCACCGACGGCGCGGGTCATACCGTGTTCGGTCAGGTGTTTGACGGCATGGATGTTGTGGATACGATCGCTAACCTCGAAACGACCGAGGACGATCTGCCGCTGCAGTTCGTTTATATCAATAGCATTGAATTTCAGGCGTATACCGCCGCATAAGATACCGTAAAGGAGGGATGACCGTGCCGACGATTTCGATCAACGGTTTGTCAATTGAATATGTCGATCAGGGAGCGGGCGAGGTTGTCCTGCTGCTTCACGGTTGGAACGCGCCCGCGTCGACCTATCGTTTGATCATCGATCATTTGTCGACGCGTTTCCGCGTGATTGCGCCGAACGCGCCCGGCTGCGGCGGTAGCGATGAGCCGCCCGTCCCGTGGGTGGTGGATGATTTTGTAGATTTCACGATTGCTTTCGCCAAGGCGCTGGGCATTGAAAAAGCAACGCTGATGGGGCATTCCTTCGGCGGTCGCACCATTATTAAACTGATGAATCGAAAAGAGCGTCCCTTCGCGGTGGATAAGATCGTGCTGCTGGACGCGGCGGGCATCAAGCCGAAGCGTTCGCTGTCGTATTATGTGAAGGTGTACAGCTTCAAAACGCTCAAAGCGATATGCAGCGTGCAGCCCTTTAAGGCGATGTTCCCGAATGCCGTGGAAAACGCCCGCAAAAAGCGCGGTTCGGCAGACTACCGCGCCGCCAGCGAGGTGATGCGCCGCACCATGTCGCTGTGCATCAACGAAGATTTGACGCCGCTGCTCCGCGGTGTGGATGTGCCGACGCTGCTGATCTGGGGCGAAAACGACACCGCCACGCCGATGCGCGACGCGCATATTATGGAAAAAGGCATCCCCGATGCGGGGCTTGTCGTGCTGAAGGGCGGACATTTTGCGTTCGCCGAAGCGTGGGGACAATGCTCCCGTGTGCTCGATGTGTTTTTAAAATGAGAGGAGAGGTGAATCCGTGACGATCGCCATGTGGATCCTTCGGGGTGTGCTTACTGCGGTGTGCTTGACGCACGCCGTGTTCCAAACGCTGTATTATGTACATATGCTGCAGCTCAATTCCTATCGCCCCGAGCGATATCAGAAATGGATGCGCGAGCACGATGATCGCACCCTGCCGCGCACGCGCTTTTTGGCCGCTGTGCCACTGATTTTGATGATGATGTTCGGCTTTTCCGAAGGCACAGTCGGTGTGATCGTGTATGCCGCAGCCATTCTGCTGTGCGCGATCTCGGCACTGTGTGACCGCCCGAAAAAAGCCAAAAAGCCGCTGGTATATACGCCGCGTGTCAAGCGCTTGCTGGCAACCCTCGGCGTGATCGCCGTTGTGCTGATTGCGCTGAGCTTTGTGCTCCCGCCGCTGACGAATGCGGCGCGCGAAGCGCTCGTGGAGGACACGACCAAGCTCGGCATCTTGACGATTGATCGTACACTTCCTGCGGTTTTGCTGCTGCTGGTGCTGCTGCCGGTCATGCTTGTGACCTGGGCGAACAGCATCAACGGCCCGATGGAGCGTCATATCAGCAACAATTTTGTTAAGGACGCCAAGCGCATTCTGTCTGAGATGAAGGATCTCACCGTCATCGGTATCACGGGCAGCTACGGCAAAACCAGCGCGAAGAATTATCTGACTGCGCTGCTCAGCGCCAAGTATAATGTGCTCATGACTCCCGAAAGCTACAATACCCCGATGGGCGTTGTACGCACCGTGCGTGAGCGCCTGCGCGCATCGCACGAGATTTTCGTGTGCGAAATGGGCGCGAAAAATAAAGGCGATATCAAAGAAATCTGCGATATCGTGCATCCCGATCACGGTATGATCACCGCGATCGGCGAACAACATCTCGAGACCTTCAAAACGCTTGAGACCATCATCGACACTAAGTTCGAGCTTGTGGACGCCCTGCCCGAAAACGGCATCGCGTTTTTAAGCACCGATAACGAGCATATTGCCGCGCGCTCCGTGACCAATGTCAAAACCGTGTCCTACGGTCTGAAGGACGGCGCGCAGTATGTCGCTTCGGATATCGTCAATGACGAAAACGGCTCCACCTTCACGGTGACCGCTCCCGGCGGCGAAACCTGCACCTACACGACGCGTCTGCTCGGCGCGCACACTATTCAAAATCTGGTCGGCTGTATCGCGGTCGCTGCCGAACTGGGCATGACACTTGCCGAAATGAAGCAGCCCGTGCGCCAGATGAAACCCGTGCCGCACCGCCTGCAGCTGCTTGCCAACGGCTATATCGACGATGCCTATAACTCCAACCCCGCGGGCTTCCGCTCAGCACTGGATGTGCTCGGTTCGATGGAAAACACCCGCCGCGTGTTGGTCACTCCCGGCATGGTCGAGCTCGGCAGCCGCCAAGCGATCCTTAATAAGGAACTCGGCGCGTATGCGGCAAATTGCTGCGATTACGCCGTGCTTGTCGGTGAAAAGCAAGCCCCGCCCTTGAAAGAGGGTCTGCTTGAAGCGGGCTTTGATGAAGAACGCATTTTCGTGGCGACCGATCTGCACCAGGGCTTAAGCTTTGTGCAATCGCTGCCGCCCGTGGAACGCCAGATCGTGCTGCTTGAGAACGATCTGCCCGATAATTTTTAACGAAGGGATTTGAGCGACAATGAAAACAAAAGTAGCGGTACTGTTCGGCGGTCGCAGCGTGGAGCATGAGGTGTCCATCATCTCGGGTCTGCAAGCGTTTGCGGCGCTGGATCGTGAAAAATACGACCCCATCGTGCTGTACATCAGCAAAGACGGCGCGTTTTATACGGGCGAGGGCATGGATACCGTCGAGTTTTATCGCGGCCTGCCTGCTTGCCTGAAAAACGCCACCCGCGTGTTGCCCGTTCCCGCCGAAAAAGGCGTGGAGCTGGTGCGCTATCCGATGAAAAAGTTCGGCAACAATGTGGTAGCAAGCTTTGAGGTCGCCCTGCCCGTCGTGCACGGTACCAATGTCGAGGACGGCACGTTGATGGGCTTCCTTGAGATGCTCGGCGTGCCGTATGCGTCCTGCGATGTCACCTCCTCGGCGCTCGGCATGGATAAATTCCTCATGAAAGCCGTGCTGCGTCAAGCGGGCATCCCTGTGCTGGATGCGATCGAGCTGGATGCGAAATCCTATGCTGCCGATACCGACGCCGTGATGGATGCGGTGGAAAAAGCGGTCAGCTATCCCGTTATCGTCAAGCCTGTCAACCTCGGCTCGTCGGTCGGTATCTCCAAAGCTGCCGATCGCCGCAAACTGCGCGCGGCACTTGATCTGGCGTTCGATTTCTCGCCGCTCGTGCTTGTGGAGCAAGCGGTGCAGCCACTGCGCGAGATCAACTGCGCCGTCATGGGCGACCGTGACGATGCGATCGCTTCGGCGTGTGAAGAACCGTTCGGCAACGATGAAATTCTCAGCTTCAGCGATAAATATTTGAGCGGCGGTAAAGGCGGTGCCAAGGGCGGCGCCAAAACCGGCGGTGCGAAATCGTCGGCGGGCATGAGCAGCCTCAAGCGCCGGTGCCCGGCGGATATTCCCGCAGACATGACCGCCGAAGTGCAGAAAATGGCGGTGGAAACCTTCAAGGCGCTCGGTTGTATGGGCGTGTCGCGTATCGACTTCTTGATGAACGCCGACACCAAGCAGCTGTGGGTCAATGAGATCAACACCATTCCCGGCTCGCTCGCGTTCTATCTGTGGGAGGAAACGGGCATCGGTTTTGCGGAAATGCTCGATCGCATGATCGCCCTCGCGTTCAAGCGTCAGCGCACCCGCGAAGCGCTCACCTTCACCTACGATACCAACATTCTGGCGGGTGTCTCGCTGGGCGGTGCCAAAGGCGGCAAAGCATAAGAATTATCCTATGTAAAGCGGCAGGAAATTCCTGCCGCTTTTTTGTGACCTTTGTCGACAAATTTTTCTCTTGATTTTTGGTGTGCGGCATGATAAAATACATCTATCACGCAGGTATAGTTCATCGGTAGAACGCAAGCTTCCCAAGCTTGATAGGAGGGTTCGACTCCCTTTACCTGCTCCAGAAAAGAGACAACCTTTGTCTACCAAGACAAAGGTTGTCTCTTTTCAACTAAATCCACCCTGTCGGGTGGGTGAAATCATCTTCGATGATGAAATCCCCTTCGGGGATGAAATCCGCCTCGACGGCGGATGGGTGGATTTAATTTCATCTGCGAAGCAGATTTCATCCGAGCTTCGCTCGGATTTCATCGCGCTTGCGCGATTTCATTGAAATCATTGAAATTTGTGATATAATGTAGTCGAAAGAGGTGTTTATATGAGATTGTTCAAAGTGGGCACAATTTTACAGATTATTTATTTAGTTTGCTGTACATTTGTCGTTGTATGTATGCCTCTTTATTCTGCATTTTATACAACAACATTTGGCTTGATATGTTTCAAGATGGGTGCTGTACTTACTTTTATTTCAACCTTCAATCCTGTTGGATTAATTGGATCAATTCTAAATATAGTAGCTTGTGCTAAGACGAACCTTAAAAAATCAAAAAAACACTTGATATGGACTATTGTATCTCCTGTTTTGATTCCTCTTTTCTGGGTGCTGGCTGTGTGCTTTTTTGTGTATCACAGCGGTGGTGTATAATGAAAAAATCGCACTACTTTTGGTCGTTCTTACCCCTGCCTGCACTACTTTTAGTCGCTCTTTCGCATGTAAAAAACCTCTTTTGTCTACCGGACAAAAGAGGTTTTTTACAATGATATCCGTTCCTGTCGGAACGGGTGATATATCTTCGATATGATATCGCTCTTCGAGCGATTATATGCCTGCGGCATATGGGGGAACGGATATTATATCATGCTTGCGTAGCAAGTATATCATACGGCAACGCCGTATAT
>JAZURB010000142.1:0-6919 GCA_045605945.1 Acutalibacteraceae bacterium | reverse complement strand
ATAACTACGATGCCACAATGAAAGAGCCGACCTTGCTGCCTGTTACTTTCCCGTCGATTTTGGTGAACAACAATGTCGGCATCGCCGTCGGTATGGCGTCGAATATCTGCTCGTTTAACCTGACCGAGGTGTGCGAAACGGCGATTGCGCTCATGAAGGATCCCGAGCACCCGATTGCCGATACACTCAAAGCGCCCGATTTCCCGGGCGGCGGTCGTTTGATCTATCGCCGCGAAGATCTCGAAAAGATTTACGAGACGGGCCGCGGCAGCGTTAAGGTGCGCTCGGTCTACACCTACGATAAATCCAACAACTGCATCGACATCACGGAGATCCCGTCGACTACAACGGTCGAAGCGATCATCGCGAAGATTATCGAACTCGTCAAAGCGGGCAAAATTCGCGATATTGCCGATGTGCGAAACGAGATCGGTCTTGACGGCTTGCAGATCACGATCGATCTTAAGCGCGGCGCCGATCCCGATAAATTGATGAACAAGTTGTTTGCTATGACTCCGCTGGAGGACAGCTTTGCGTGCAATTTTAATGTGCTTATCGCCGGTGTGCCGCAGGTGCTCGGTGTGCGCAGTCTTCTTGAGGAGTGGACAGCGTTCCGTATGGAATGTGTGCGTCGTCGTGTATATCACGATTTAACCAAAGCCAAAGAACGCCTGCATTTGCTCAAGGGCCTTGCAAAGATTTTGCTGGATATTGACAAAGCAATCTCGATCATCCGTGCAACCGAGGAAGAAACAGAGGTCGTGCCCAACTTGATGATCGGTTTCGGTATTGATCAAATCCAAGCGGAATATGTCGCGGAAATCAAGTTGCGTCATTTGAACCGCGAATATATCTTAAAGCGCACGAAGGATATCGAACAGCTGGAAGCGGACATCGCCGATATGGAAGATATCCTGAAAAGCAAAGCGCGTGTGCGCCGCATTATCACCGACGAACTCAAAGCGGTGATCAAAAAATACGGTCAACCTCGCAAAACCTCGCTGCTGTATGCTTCGGAGATCGCGGAAGATGCTGCAGAAGCAGAGGAGACCGTGCCCGATTATCCGTGCACGCTGTTCTTTACCGCGGAGGGCTATTTTAAGAAAATCACCCCGCAGTCGCTGCGCATGAGCTCGGAACATAAGCTCAAGGAAGGCGACAGCATTGCTCAAACGGTAGAAACAACCAATGCAACCGACTTGCTGTTCTTTACCGATAAAGGCACGGTGTATAAAGCGAAAGCGGCTGATTTTGCCGATACCAAGGCAAGCGCCATGGGCGATTATGTCGCATCCAAACTTGGTTTTGATGAGGGCGAAAATGCGGTTTACATGGTCAATACGAAGGATTATGAAGGTTATATGCTGTTCTTCTTCGAAAACGGCAAGGTCGCTAAGGTGGAACTGTCGGCGTACGCCACCAAGACCAACCGTCGCAAGCTGATCGGCGCTTACAGCGACAAGGTTCCCGCTGTGGCGATCCGGTGCATTCCGAAGGACAGCGAATTTGTACTTGTATCCACATCGGGTCGTCATTTGCTCATTGATACGGGCGCGATCGCACCGAAAACCTCACGCACGACGATCGGCGTTCAGGTGCTGACACTCAAGGGTGCGCATCGTTTGCAAGAGGTGCAGGAATATACCGAAGGTCGTTTTGCCAAGCCTTCGCGCTATCGTAAATCTATTCCCGCCGCAGGCGCTATGCTTGCGGAGGACGATCTCGGCGAACAGCTCACGCTCGGCGTATAAAAACGCAAGAAAACCGCTGCCGAAACCGCGTAACACGCGGTTTTCGATAGCGGTTTTCGACAGCGGTCACGGCAAACGCGTTATGGTGTTTCGTGGTCGCTGGCAAAGGTAGTATGAGCCGATGATTTCAAAAAATACAAGGAATTTGGTTTTTTTAAAAATTTTGCTTGCATTTTATGCGGCGGTATGCTAGAATGTTTTAGCATGATTTGTAAATATATCGAGAGATCGATTTTGGAGGTATAACTTTATGAGCGCGTTGGATATTGTTATTTCTGTGGTGTTGATTTTGGCTGCAATTCTGATCATCGCTGTTGTTCTGCTGCAGCAGGGCCGTCAAGCGAATATCGGTGCGATCAACGGCGCTATGGACAGCTTTATGGAAAAGGGTAAGGCGAAGACTTGGGATCAGCGTTTGGCGAAGTTCACGAAGATCCTGGCTGTCGTGTTCTTCCTGCTGGTGCTTGCCGGTATGATTTTGACCAACTTCTTCGGTGGCGCTGCCGGCTGATTTCGTTTATCGAACATCGGATGATCCCTGCTTGCCTTTGGGTAAGCAGGGAATTTTTTTAGAATTCATAAAGGAGGCGGGGGAAATGCCGTTTTATCGTATGGCAGGGTTAACGATTGCCATGCAGCCGCAGCACGCGCTCACGATTGATCGTGCTGAAAAATACCGTGTGGATGCCGAAAAGGCAGATGTCACGCTTGTCGGCACAGGCGACCCATGGGCGGAGCACGCGGCACTCGCTCAGTCGTTTTATGAACAGCTGCAGTCTTTTGACGGCTTTTTACTTCACGCTTCTGCCGTATCGTATAACGGAAAAGCGTATCTGTTTTCCGCACCGTCGGGGACGGGAAAATCCACCCATGCTTCATATTGGCAAAACGAACTCGGTGCTGCGATTATCAACGACGATAAACCCGCAATACGGTTGATCGACGGTGTCTTTTATGCTTGTGGCACTCCGTTTTCGGGTAAGCATGATTTAAGTTCCCCTGTTTGTGTGCCGATCGGCGGCATTGCGGTCTTATCGCGCGGCAGTGACAATGCCGCGCATCCGTTGTCGATGACCGAAGCGCTGTGGGCGTTGCTTAATCAAACGCTGCGTCCGAACGATGCGGCTGCTTATATGCAGCTTCTTTCGTTGCTTGAACAGTTATTGACGGCTGTCCCTGTTATGGCGATCACCTGTACAAATGAGCCGCTTGCAGCCCGCGTGTGCCTGGAGGCATTTCAAGCGCATACTGCATAACAAAAAGCACAGTTCATGGCGAACTGTGCTTTTTCTTGCATATGGGATTATGACAAATGGTTTTCGCTCATTACATAGCCGTGCTCGCCGTCAAGCGTCACGGTGGTGCCGCTCTTAAGAATGGCGGTTGCATTTTTTGCACCGACGAGAACAGGCTTGTCGAGTGTCATGCCGACGATTGCTGCATGACTGTTTAAACCGCCTTCTTCGGTGATGATGCCCGAGGATTCACGCATCAAAGGGAGAAGTGCGTTGGAAGTTTGCGGAACAACCAAAATGTCACCCGAGGTAAAGCGCTTGAGCGCGTCCTGTTCCGTTTTGGCAACGCACAGATTACCGCAGGCAATATGGGGAGTTGCCGCCTCGCCTTGTACCAGAATGTTACCGACCAGGTGTACTTTAAGCAGGTTGGTCGTACCTGAAACGCCCAGCGGTGCACCGGCGGTGATGACCACCAGTTCGCCGTTTTGGATGCAACCTGCTTTTACGGCACAGCCGACAGCGTGTTCAAACAGCACATCCATATTATCTTTTTCTTCTGCCATCAACGGGATAACGCCCCAGGACATATTCATCTGGCGGCGCGTGATCTCGCTGGTCGTGCAGCAAATAATGGGGCAGGCGGGACGGAATTTCGAAATCATACGCGCGGTAGCGCCGGACTTCGTCACCGTAACAATTGCCGAAGCGCCCAAATCAAGCGCGGTTGTAACCGTAGCGTGCGAGATCGCGTTGGTCACATTCGGCGTGTCGCCTGCCATGTCGCGCTGACGAAAACGCTTGGCATAATCGATGTCGTTTTCCGCGCGCACCGCGATGCGCGCCATGGTCTTGAGCGCTTCCACGGGATATTGACCCGCAGCGGTCTCGCCCGAAAGCATGATCGCACTGGTGCCGTCATAGATCGCATTCGCGACATCGGTCGTTTCCGCGCGTGTCGGGCGCGGGTTTTTCATCATCGAATCAAGCATTTGCGTCGCGGTGATGACCTGCAAGCCCGCATTGTAGGCTTTGCGGATCATGCGCTTTTGAATGGCAGGGATATCCTCCATCGGGATCTCAACGCCCATGTCACCGCGCGCAACCATGATACCGTCGGAAACGCGAATGATTTCGTCGAGATTGTCAACACCTTCGCCGTTTTCAATCTTGGCGATGATGCGCATGGTGTGGTTGCGATTTTTCTCCAGCTCTTGGCGCATCTGCAGCACATCGTCAGCGCGGCGGGTAAACGAAGCGGCGATGAAATCCGCTTCCACTTCGCAAGCGAACGCGATATCTGCGCGGTCGCCGTCGCTCATGAACGGCATTGACAGGCGCACACCCGGCACATTGATACCTTTGCGGGAAGAAATCGTGCCGCCGTTTTGCACGCGGCAGGTGATATCCGTGCCGTGGATTTCCTCAACGACCAGATCGATCAAACCGTCGTCAATAAGAATGTGGCAGCCCTTGAACACATCACCGGGCAACTCGGCGCAGGTGATGTGTGCGCGATTGTTGTCACCTTCACATTCGGCAGTTGTCAGAGTAAACAATTGTCCTTGTGTCAGCGCCACTTTACCTTCTTTAATAACACCCAAACGAATTTCGGGACCTTTGGTGTCGATGAGCAGTGCTACGGGACGATCGAGCTCTTCGCGCAGACGCTTGAGCGTTGCAATACGCGCGCGCTGCTCGTCGTGTGTTTGATGCGACATGTTAATACGCGCCACATCCATTCCCGACAACATCAATTCGCGAAGAACGGCTTCGTTATCGGTTGCAGGGCCTAAGGTGCATATGATCTTTGTTTTTCTCATGGTTATCACGCTCTCAAATGAAATTGTCAACAGTATAGCATACAGCGTATAAAAAGGGAAGAGTAAACTGTAAAATTATTTCTATTTCGCAGCAATGTAAAACAAACTTGACATTTTTAAGAGGCCGTGCTATACTTATGATGTAAAGTGAGCTTTACAATTTTGAGCGGAGGTGAGTGCTTGACTAACCATATTAAAGAACTGCGAAAAGCGAAAGGAGTTACACAGGATGAATTGGCAAATTCTCTCGGTGTGACACGGCAAACGGTCATTTCTTTGGAAAGCGGAAAATACAACGCCTCGTTGCAGTTGGCGTTTAAAATCGCACGGTATTTTTCGTGTACCGTTGAAGACATTTTTGTGATGGAGGAAGAATGATGGATTTTCGAAAAAAACTAAAGATTCGCTTGTGGACAGCGATTGCTTATATGATCGTCGGTGCGGCAGTGGTTTTGCTCGGTATACTGCTTGAGTGGGAGAACACGGTGTATTCGTCCGTGGGTATAGCGTTGTTCGTTGTCGGTGTTGCACGAATTCGTCGTCATATTGCGGTGACGAAAAGTGAAGAGCGTATGCGTAAACAGGAGATTCTCGAAACCGACGAGCGCAATATTTATGTGATGAACAAAGCGAAAAGCATAGCGTGTTCGCTGTATTTACTCATAGGCTGTGTAGCGGTGATCGTTTTGGAGATTATGCAAAAGACGGCATTGGCGCAGGTAGTATTCGCTTGCTTAATGGTGCTTGTGGTGATTTATTGGATTACCTATTGGATCGTTCGCAAGAAATCGTGAGAGTAAATGCTGTAAAAAACTTGCAAAAATCCCTGCTTTCGTCTTTACAGAACGGGGGAAGATATGCTATTATAGTAAACAGCTATGACTTGCAAGGAGGTCTGTATTATGGCAGACAAAAAACAATTGGCAAAAGTGTATGAGCCCGGCGAGGTGGAAGATCGCATTTACCGTTTCTGGACGGACGGCGGTTATTTCCATGCCGAGGTCAATCCCGATAAAAAGCCGTATACCATCGTGATGCCGCCCCCCAACATCACGGGTCAGTTGCATATGGGTCACGCGCTGGACAATACGCTGCAGGATATCCTGATCCGTTGGCGCCGTATGCAGGGCTATGAAGCCTTGTGGATGCCCGGTACCGACCATGCCGCGATTGCTACCGAAGCAAAAATCGTTGAGGCGATGGCGAAGGAAGGTCTCACCAAAGAGGGGATCGGTCGCGATAAGTTTATGGAGCGCGCCTGGGCGTGGAAAGAAACCTACGGCAACCGTATCGTAGAGCAACTCAAGAAACTCGGTTCGTCCTGCGATTGGGAGCGTGAGCGTTTCACCATGGACGAAGGTTGCTCCAAAGCGGTGCGCGAGGTGTTCGTGCGCCTGTATGAAAAAGGTCTGATCTATCGCGGTGAGCGAATGATCAACTGGTGCCCGCATTGCAAAACCTCCATTTCCGACGCGGAAGTGGAGTTTAAAGAAATGGATGCGAAGTTCTACCATCTGCGCTATCCCATTGAGGGCACGGATGCGTATCTTGAGCTTGCGACCACGCGCCCCGAGACGCTGCTTGGCGATACGGCGGTGGCGGTGCATCCCGATGACGAGCGTTATCAAGCACTAGTCGGCAAGAATGTGATCCTTCCGATTGTGAATAAGGCGATTCCCGTTGTGGCAGACACGTATGTTGAGATGGACTTCGGTACGGGCGTTGTGAAAATCACGCCTGCGCACGACCCCAACGACTTCGAGGTCGGCCTGCGTCACGATCTGCCGGTTATCACCGTCACCACCGAAGACGGTCACATGAACGAACTGGCCGGCAAGTATGAGGGTCTTACCATTGCCGAATGCCGCAAGGCGATCGTTGCCGATCTGGAAGAGGGCGGCTACCTGGTAAAGACCGAGCCTCTTGTGCATAACGTCGGCACTTGCTATCGCTGCGGCACGACCATTGAGCCGCGCGTGTCGCTGCAGTGGTTCGTGGCAATGAAGGAACTTGCTGCTCCCGCCATTGAAGCGGTGAAAACCGATAAAACCCAATTTGTCCCTGAGCGTTTCGAAAAGACCTATTTCCATTGGCTGGAAAATATCCGCGA
>JAZURB010000141.1:0-3562 GCA_045605945.1 Acutalibacteraceae bacterium | reverse complement strand
GTCGTCGTTGTAGTGGTGGTAGTCGGCTTCGTCGTCGTGGTCGTGGTGGTTGTCGTAGTCGTAGTGGTAGTGGTCGTCGTAGTAGTCGAAGTCGTCGTAGTGGTCGTAGTCGTAGTGGGTTTTGCAGGAGCGGTGAAGGTCTTCGACTCCGACACGCGTGCGGGGGCTCTGTCAACACCGATGAAGCTTTGCGCCACATTCATACCGCCGTCCGCTTCGTAGAAATAGACCTGCGCACCCAGATCCTGCGAACCGGTGAACCAAATCGAATATTCCGAACCGCCGAAATTATCGAGCGTCATGCGGCGCTTGCCGTCTTCGAGGTCCTCGACCTCGCCGACAATTTCAGCACCCGCCACATTGGGGTTAATTTTAATATAGGAGCCGTCGATGTTTTTCTGACTCGCCCAGAAGGTGATCGTAACGCTGCCGTCGTCATTCTTGATCTCCTGCGTCATCATGTTCGCATGCACAGGCAGCGACGCATCGGCAGGACGGCTCATCAAATACTGATACGCCGCATAGATACGCGCATCGCTTGCGGACAGCACGCCCTGATTTTTCGTGGTAATCTTGGTGCCGTTTGCCAGCGTGCTGACCGCCACCTTCGAGCCGTCCACCTTGGTATCCTTGCCGCTGTAAGCGGGGAAGTTTTTGGAGCTGCTGGCAGGATAGCTGACCGAACGCACATAGGCATACTCTTCGGCACTGTTATTCGAGCCGTTGGAATATTCCCACACGGCTGCCTGCGAAGCGGCAAGCGCCTCTTCCTCGGTAAGGTTGACGAGATCCGCTTTGAGCGAGGCGTCGGTCGTGTAGTTTTGCACATCGGCAATAAACGTGCTGAGCGATTTATCGAGATATGCCGCTTTCACGACGGCGCGCAAATAACCCGCGTTATGCTTGAGCGGCGATTCTTCGGGAATCAAACGGCGGAAGTTTACGCCCGCTTGCGCAGTGGTGTAAAAGTCCGCACAATACACGGTGACATAACCGCCCGTCAGGTGGTTGTAAAGCTTATACTGTGCAGGGATATTGCCGGTTTTCAGAGCAGCGCGAGAGCCTGCCGTATGCACACGGTGAGGGCTGCGCTTGTTGTAGAAATCCGCTGCGGAGGTGTAATAGTTATAGCCGCCGCTTTCCATATCCGAGCCGAGCAGCGTAAAGCTCTTGAGCGTTATCGTGCCTTCGCCCTGCGGCTCAATATAGATGGTTTTGATGGTGGCTTCGTTGTTTTGGTTTTTCCAGCCTTCGTAGGCGGTCTTATAAGCAAAGATCTCCTGCAGGCTGCGCGCCTCATTGTAAGTGCCTGCAGCAAACGCCGAATAACCGAACCAGTTGGCGCCCAGATCGATCCACTGGTTGCTGTACAGCTCGCCCGCATCATCATCGAGAAGCGAAATGACATACGGCACCGTGGACTCGGCATTGATCAGCAGGTTAGGCAGCGTGGTATAGTTGAACATGTAGTTCGGAGTCAAACCGACTTTGCCTTTGATGACCCACTCGCCGTTGTCGTTAACGGTGATATTTTCCGCACCTTCGACAACATACTCCTTGCGCATGAGGTTGCCCATGGAATAGGGCACATACACACGCTCGCTGCTGAGTGCCAGATGCGTCACCTCAAAGTGACCCACGCCCGCAGGCTCAAACGCGAGCGCATTGATAGACAGGTTGCCGCCCGAGGGATAGGTATCGTTCCAGGTGTAGCAGCCCTTCATGTAAAACGACACATGATAGGTGCCCGCGGGGATAAGACCGCTGTCAGGGACGCTGTCAAGACCGAATTCATAGCAGAAATCCGCCGTCGCCGAAATCCATTTGTCCGCGCCGACAGTCACATTGTCGAGCATCGCGAACTGGAACGGCACTTGGGAGCTGACGGTCATATGCAGATAGGGATGCGTGTTGCCGTTGTAGGGAATCGTCGTCCACGCGGTAAAGTCGTTGTCATCGTCAATCACCAGCGACGAGCCGTCGCCGGTCACATACGGCAGCAGGTTGATATCCTTGGTGAAGGGATCGAAGGTCGCATCCCCCGACAGCGACAGATGCGTCACCTCAAAGCGACCCGCGCCCGAAGGCTCAAACGCCGAGCAATCGATCACGAGGTTGCCGTCGGCAGGATAGGTGCTGTTCCAGGTGTAAGCACCTTTCATGTTAAGCGACACATTATACGCACCCGCGGGGATCAGCGAGGGCGCTTCTTCCAGACCGAACATCGTATAGAAATCGTTTGTCGCTGACATCCACTTGGCAGAACCGGTGGTCACATTGTCGGAAAACGCGATTTGGAACGGCACCTCCGATACGATCGACATGTGGAGATAACCGTGCGTCTCGCCGTTATACTCGATTTTGTTCCAGAATGTCTTGCCGACGCCGTCCTCAATCAAGATCGGCGCGCCGCCGTTGAACTCATCGAGCAGGTTAATGTCGCCCGCAGCAGACGCCGTCGGCAGCATGTTGACGGAGATCAACGTAGTCACAAACAGCGCGGTTGCCAGCAACACAGACAGCCATTTCTTCATAATGCAATTCCTCCTTAGGAATGGATAAACATGGGGGATTTCAAAGCCGAAATCAGAATCATTATACTACAAATATATATGCAGGGGTATACCTCTGTGAAAACTCAGCAGGTTTGATAACATAACATCACACTTTCGGATACACACATTGACTTTTGGGCGGCGGCGTTGTACAATATCTCCCAAAGGAGTGGATTCCCTGTGATGAAAAACAAACGCTTATTTTTGTTTGATATGGACGGCACGCTGTATCTCGGCGACCGCCTATTTGATTTTACCCCTGCGCTGCTTGCCGCCATCAAAGAGGCGGGCGGACGCTATCTGTTTATGACCAACAACTCCTCCAAAAGTGTAACGGCGTATATCGAGAAGCTGCGCCGCCTCGGCATCGACGCTGTGTATGAGGATTTCATCACCTCGTCGCAAGCAACCGCGCGCTATTTGAAAGCGCACCACAAAGGTGCGACGCTGTATGTTTGCGGTACGCGCTCGCTGATCGAAGAGCTGGAAAGCGAAGGCTTCACGGTGACAACCGACCTTAATAAGGTGGATGTGATCGTGATGGGGTTTGACACCGAACTCACCTTCCGCAAGCTGGAAGATGTGTGCCGCTTGCTGCTGACGCGCGACCTGCCGTATATCGCGACCAATCCCGACTATGTCTGCCCCACCGAATTCGGCAGCGTTCCCGATTGCGGCAGCGTGTGCGATATGATTTACAATGCCACCAAAAAGCGCCCGTTCATCATCGGCAAGCCCTCCCCGATGATGCCGCTCATCGCCATGGAGATGACGGGTACTGCCAAAGAGGAAACCGTTGTCATCGGCGACCGCATTTATACCGATGTGAAAAGCGGTTTGAATGCGGGTGTGATGAGCATTCTCGTGATGAGCGGCGAGACCACCGCCGAAATTTTGGAAGCCTCCGCCGATAAGCCCGATTTGGTACTGGAAAATGCGGGCGAATTGATGGATCGGATATAAAAAACCCCGCTACGGTTTTTCCGAAGCTATGTTACGTTTTTTAC
>JAZURB010000140.1:0-5613 GCA_045605945.1 Acutalibacteraceae bacterium | reverse complement strand
ACTTTCACACCTTCGCGGTTGGAGCAGTTAATATGGTGCACCTCCAGGCGCGCCTTGGGATTTTTCGGTTCACTGCGATCGATATTCAAATCGATTTTTTGACCGACCATCATCTCAGTCAATTCGGATTCGGTCGTTTTTGCCGTTTCCACCGTATCGATATATTCGCCTTTACGAAGCACCGCTACGCGATCGGACAGCGACAACACCTCATGCATTTTATGGGTGATAATGATGATCGCCTTGCCGTCATCGCGCATGCGGCGAAGAACTGCAAACAATTTTTGCGTTTCCTGCGGGGTAAGAACGGCGGTCGGTTCATCCAAAATCAAAATATCGGCGCCGCGATACAGCACCTTCACGATTTCCACCGTTTGTTTTTCCGACACAGACATGGTATAGATCTTCTTGCGCGGATTCAGCTCAAAGCCGTATTGATCGCAGATCGCCTTGACGCGCTTTTCCGCTTCTTTTACATTGAAACGGCAATCCTCTTCAAGACCCAAAACAATATTTTCCGTCGCGGTAAACACATCGACCAACTTAAAATGCTGGTGAATCATGCCGACGCCGTAATCAAATGCATCGCGCGGCGAAGCGATGATCGCCTCTTCCCCGTCGATATACACATGTCCTTCATCGGGACGATAAATACCCGAGATCATGTTCATCAGCGTTGTTTTGCCGCTGCCGTTTTCGCCGAGAATCGAAAGGATCTCGCCTTTTCTCGCCTGTAAATTGACATTTTTGTTTGCCACGATCGAGCCAAATCGCTTGGTGATGTTTTTCAGTTCCAAAGCCACGGTATTTGACATCCGCTATTCCCTCCTCAAAAGCTGTCTGCTTCATTCAAAAATGCTTTTCCGATCAAAAACATATTTGAAAAAAGCAGCATCAAAAACACGGTCAAGGCGGGGCAGATTATGCCCCGCCTTGTCGCGGTTTTAAACAATATTAGCCGTAGTTCTCGTCAAGCAGCGTGATACCGTCGATGCGCACATCGAAGTACGGAGCCGAACGATACTCAGACTCGTGGAAGTAACCGTCGGCGATAGCCTCGGTATCGGGAGTGAAGTCCGGATCGGTGTCCACATCCGCCTTGTACGAGGTCACTGCTTCGCCGTTCACGGTGAAGGTAGCGGTACCGAACACTTTGATGGAGCCGTCTTTCAGACCCGCTTCGACTTCCGCCAGCTTCTCAGCAGTACCCGCAGCAACAGCGGTACCCAGATCGGTCAGAACAACCGCGCCGTTCTCCAGCGTGCCGCTCCAGTCGGCAGCGATCGCTTCGCCGTTCTTGACACAGGTGATCATATACTCGAAGTAAGGCACCCAGTTGATGCGCGAGGACACCAGGAAGGTGTTCGGGCAAGCAGCCGCCGTAGAGCCGTTGTAAGAAACATTGGGCACGCCCGCGTTCTCACAAGCGGTGGGAGCGCCCATGGAGTCAGCGTGCTGGCTGATGAGGACGCAGCCGCCGTCGATCAGCGCCTGCGCAGCTTGCTTCTCGAGCTGCTCGTCGTACCAGCTGCCGGTGAACTTAACGTCCATCGTCACGGTCGGGCAAACCGATTTTGCGCCGAGATAGAACGAGGTGTAGCCGGACATAACCTCAGCAAAGGTGAACGCACCGACATAACCCATTTTCGCTTTATCCGCAGTGATCTTGCCCGCTTCGATCATCTCGTTGAGCTTCATGCCGGCAACAACACCCGCCATATAGCGACCTTGGTAAATGGAAGCAAACGCATTGTGGAAGTTTGCCAGACCAGCCGTGTGAGCCTGCGTGCCGGTAGCATGGCAGAACTGCACATCGGGATACTCGGCAGCAGCTTGCATCAGGAAGGACTCGTGACCGAAGCTGTCGGCGAAGATGATATCGCAATCGTCAACCTCGATGAGCTCTTTCGCAGCTTCATAAGCAGCGGTGGACTCGGGGATCTGGGTCTTTTGGACCATCGTGACACCCATGTTCTTGCATGCTTCGACAGCAGCGTCGATGAAGTTTTTGTCGTAGGTGGAGTTTTCGTCATGCAGGAAGATGAAGCCAACCTTCAAATCGGTAGCCGCATCGCCCGTCACATCGTTTGCCGGATCATCATTGTTCGCGCCGCAGCCGACAAACGCAAACATCATGACACCGGCGAGAATCAGAGCCAGGATCTTTTTCATGTCTTTTTCCTCCTAAAAAGTTTTTTGGTATATAAAAACTATAAACCAACCACATCAGTTATCAATCGCGAAAACGGATCGTACCGTCATTCATCGATTCGATAATAGCGAGAGATTCAACGCGCAAACCGCTTTCGCGAAGTTCTTTGCCGCCCGCCTGGAAGCCTTTTTCGATCGCGATGCCGACGCCGCACAACGTGGCGCCCGCCTGATCGACGATAGCAAGAAGGCCGCGCACCGCTTCGCCGTTGGCAAGAAAATCGTCAATAATCAGCACACGATCATCCGCCGACAAATATTTCTTGGACACACGAACAATATAATCCTTATTGTGCGTAAACGAGTGAACAGGCGCTTGAAACGTCTCGTTGTCAAGGTTAGTCGTTTGTGTCTTTTTGGCAAACACAACCGGGACTTCAAAAGGAAGCGCCGCAAAGCAAGCAATGCCGATTCCCGAGGCTTCCACCGTCAGCACTTTGGTGATGCCCTCCTCGGCAAAACGTTTGAAGAACTCCTGCCCCATCGCTTCAAACAATTTCACATCCATTTGATGATTGAGGAAACTGTCTACCTTCAGGACATTGCCTTCCCGCACAATACCGTCCTTTAAAATACGATCCTTCAGCAGTTGCATACGCTCAAACCCTTCACTCATAGTTAAAAATACACTATGATTATACAAAATACGATAACAAATGTCAATGATTGCGTCAAGAAAACACGAAATTACTCCGCTTCTTTGACAACATTCTCTGCTGTCGCTTCCGCTTTGACAGGTTTTTCTTTCTCTTTAATGCGGCGACGCACCTCAAGACCGTCGTAAGTCTGCTTATACTGCACGCGACCAACGAAGGTTTTTTTGCAGGATCGGCACACAAAATCCGCGCAAAAATGGCGGCTGCGGAAACACCATTTGCTTTTTCGATGTAGATTTTTGCCGCATTCGGGGCACGCAAAACTCAAATCGCTGCGCTTGATAAGCGGACTGTCCACATCATTCAAAATCACGGGCTTGTACAAAATGCGCTCGTAAAACGCGGTATCCGCCTGACGCACACACGCAGCAAACGCCGCCGCATCATACATCCGTTCAAACACACGCGCCGTCAGCAAGCTGTCGTCCAACGCGCGATGAAGCGCGCTGTTTTCCGCGCTGATGCCCAGTTGCTCACACGCGCGCGCCAGACCGAGCTGCTGCGCGGTATCCACGCCCATGCGACGCTGGCAATACGGCTGAATATCCGCATAATATTTCATAAACGGAATTTGCGGTTTGCCTTTGAAGAAAGTGAAATTCTCCATGAGCACCAACAAGTCGGTGTTACTCCACGTCAAGAACGCTGCATCTTCGCCGACAAACGCCGCGAGCGCTGCCATGACATCATCAAAGCTGCCACCGTCCGCTTCTAACTCCTCTTGTGTGATATGCGTGAGGTCTTTGACGATTTGAGACAGCTTTTTGCTGACAACAGGCTGGATGACCCGATGGAAGGTCGCCACAGGCGACATCGAGGCATCGTATTTCACCGCGCCGATTTCAATAATCTCGTTGAAATAGCCGTGCGCCTGTTTGGAATACGCGCCGTTCCACTCCAGATCAAGAATAATATAATCCATAAATCAGCCCATCTCCGTCAGCACGCGACCGCCCAAAATGTGAAAATGCAGATGACCGACGGTTTGACCCGCGTCGGCACCGTTGTTCGTGACAACACGATAATCGGTGATACCGAGCGAAGCGGCGATTTGCGGGATCATCTCAAAAATATGCCCGACAATCGGCGCGGTGGCGGCAGTAACCTCCGCCGCACCGCTGATATGCGTTTTGGGAATCACCAAAACATGAACAGGCGCCACGGGAGCGATATCGTGAAACGCGAGAATTTGATCATCTTCGTACACGGTGTTGTTCGGAATATCGCCGCTGACGATTTTACAAAACAAGCAATCCATCCGTAGCTGCCTCCTTAATCCTTGAGAATGTTATCGAGAATACCGTTGATCGCATAGAGCGCTTCGTCGACCTTGGTGATGTCCTTCGCACCCGCCATGGCCATATCGGGGCGTCCGCCGCCGCGACCGCCGCAGATGGTTGCCGCCTCGCGAACGATTGTGCCCGCGTTAGCGCCGCGTTTGACAGCAGCAGCGCCGCAGCAGCAGCAGAAGGTCACGCTGTTATTCGCCGCATCCACACCGGCGAGCAGTGCAACGACATTGCCGCCGTCGATATCACGCGCGCGATTAGCAAGATTGCGCAGCGCATCGCCTGCGACATCGTTGGGCATCGCGGCAATAACCTTGATGCCCTTATGCTCGGTTGCATTGTTGAACAGCGCATGGATCTTGCCTGCCGCCAGAGCACTTTCTGCCTCGGCGAGCTTGGCTTGAGTTTCTTTGAGTTCCGCCATGACCTGCGATGCGCGACGCAGCAGATCGTCTTTGGAATTGGCTTTCAATACGCGAGCCGTGTCATTCATCTGCGCGGTATATTGGTCGAGCAGCTCCTTCACATGCGCGCCCGTCACCGCTTCGATGCGGCGAACGCCCGCCGCAACGGACGATTCGGACACGATGCGGAACAGGCCAAGCTGCGCGGTATTGGCAACATGTGTACCGCCGCAGAATTCGATGGACACGCCGGGAATGTTCACAACGCGCACGACATCGCCGTACTTTTCGCCGAACAGCGCCATCGCGCCGAGTTTCTTCGCTTCATCGATCGGCATTTCGCGGATATCGGTCGCAATCGCGTCCAAAATCCAGCTGTTAACCAAAGTTTCCACCTTATCAATCTCTTCGGGGGTCATTGCCACAAAATGCGTGAAGTCAAAGCGCATCTTATTGCCGTCAACCAACTGACCTGCTTGCTCAACATGCGTGCCGAGCACTTGGCGCAGCGCCGCCTGCAGCAAGTGAGCGGCGGTATGGTTACGCATGGTAGCACGGCGCACACTTTGCGCGACCGTTGCTTTCACCGTATCGCCTACGCGCAGATCGCCCGACTGCTGCACACCCGCTTGCGCAAACACACCGTTGGCGCCCTTAAAGGTGTCGATCACTTCGAAATTGCCGCCTTCGGTCACGAGGATGCCGCTGTCGCCGACCTGACCGCCGCTTTCCGCATAGAACGGCGTAACATCCAGCACAACGATCGCTTCGTCGCCCTCGGTAATGCTATCAACCGTCTCGTTATCACGCACGATCGCGGTAACAGTCGCTTCGGTTTCGAGCATATCGTAACCGACAAACTTACCGGCATTGAGTTGCTCGATCGCTGCCGCCTTACCTTTCCACGCATCCGCGCCCGCATCCTTACGCGCTTCACGCGCACGGGTGCGTTGCTCAATCATCAGCGCATCAAACGCTGCTTCATCGATCTTCACGCCTTTTTCCTCCAAGATATCCTTGGTCAGATCCAGCGGAAGTCGGATCGTAGCCATG
>JAZURB010000139.1:0-4017 GCA_045605945.1 Acutalibacteraceae bacterium | reverse complement strand
CGCCGACGCTCGCCTCAAACAGGAAGTTGAGGTTGTTCTCGCGCGCGATTTTGAGCAGCTCATCGCCCTTGGCGGCAACCAGCTCTTTATTGGAGGTAACAACGCTCTTGCCGCTTTCGAGGCACGCCTTGACAAACTCATACGACGGGTGCAAGCCGCCCATCGTCTCCACCACGATGCGGATGTCCTCGTCGTTCAAAATATCGTTGAAATCTTTGGTAAAACGGTCAGCAAGCGGGCTTTCGGGGAACTCGCGCAAATCGAGAATGCGCTTCACCTCAATGCCGTCGCCCGCTTTTTTAGCAATGCTGTCGCTGTTTTTGAGAAGAACCTCGGCGACGCCGCCGCCGACGACACCGTGACCCATGATTGCAATGGAAACCATATATATACCCTCACTTTTGTGATATTCTGATTGATCGTATTTACGAAGTTGCCTTGGGCACCTTCACCATGGCGCTTTCGCCGCCGATGCGGGAAATACGCCGCACACCCTGCAGCTGATACAACTGCTGCAAAAACGCCTCGGTCGGCTGTTCCAGTCGATCGGTACGCGCCGAGATGGAAACGGCCGCCGCGCCGTCGGCGGGAATGTTTTGGTTGACCGTGAGCACATTCGCGCCCGCTGCGGCAAACGCCGTCAGCACCGCGGAGAGAACGCCCGGGCGATCCGACAGCACAAAATGCACCGTCAAAATCTGGCCGGCGCCGTCCGCATCGTACGGAAATACCATATCCTTATATTTATAAAACGCACTGCGGGACAGTCCCGCCATGCGCGCCGCCTCGGAAGCTGTTTGCGCATCGCCCGATGCCATCAGTTGCTTGGCGGCGAGCACCTTTTCGAACACATCGGGCAGCACCGTCGCGTCCACAAGAAGCAGCTTCCGCGGTGCGGTTTTTTCGCTCATAATGTCCACCACCCGCGCACGATTGTATTGTCGTGACATACACTATAGCACGATTTACCAAGGATTGCAAGAGGTTTTTTAGGAATTTTTAAGGTTTTTATATAAGCTCCTACATGGTTGTGTATAATGGAGCGTGTTTGTAGGGAACGGATGTATCCGTTCCGTTTGTTGCGGAAGGCATAAATGCCTTCCCTACAATGTTGCCGCACGATTGTGCAAGACAGCGACACCAACACCCGCACAACGAAAAAACCCCGCTCGCGGCGGGGTTTTTCGTTATCGATTTTTTAAGGCGCGTTCCGCCTCGCGCTTCATATCGCGACGGGCGGCGTCCTCGCGCTTATCGTACAATTTCTTACCGCGGCACACGCCGACCTGCACTTTCACGCGCGAGCCTTTGAAATACAGCGACAACGGAATGAGCGAGTAACCCTGCTGCTTGACAACGCCGAGCAAACGCATGATCTCGCGCTTATGCAACAACAGCTTACGCACACGCATCGGGTCGCGGTTGAAGATATTGCCCTGTTCATAGGGGCTGATGTGCATGCCGTTGACGAACATCTCGCCGTCCACCACGGCGCACCACGCATCCTTCAAATTCACGCCGCCTGCGCGCAACGATTTGACCTCGGTGCCGACAAGCTCGATGCCCGCTTCAATCGATTCCTCCACAAAATAATCGTGAAACGCTTTTTTGTTTTGCGCGATCGTTTTTAAATTTTCGGTCGCCACGGCGGGCACCTCCTTTTTGCTTATTTCAGAGCACTGCGTCCTTCCAGCGAACGGCGCAGGGTAGTTTCATCGGCATATTCCAAATCGCCGCCCACGGGAATACCGTAGGCAAGGCGGGTGACGGGAATGCCGAACGGGGCGAGCAGCTTCGCAATATACATCGCGGTCGCTTCGCCCTCGACGGTGGGGTTGGTCGCCATGATGATCTCGGCGATATCCTCGTTGGCAACGCGATACAGCAGCTCGCGGATGCGCAGCTTGTCGGGACCGATACCGTCCATCGGCGAGATGGTGCCGTGCAGCACATGATACAACCCATGATATTCGCCCGTGCGCTCAAATGCGTTCACATCCTGCGGATCTTCCACGACGCACAGGGTGCGGCGATCGCGGTTGGTCGCGGCGCAAACGGGACATTGCTCGCTGTCCGCCAGATTGCAGCAGACGGTGCATTCTTTAATGGTGGCGCGCGCCGTCAAAATCGCCTCGGCGAGTCCTTTTGCCTCCTCGTCGGGAGCGCGCAGCAGATGAAACGCCAGACGCTGGGCGGATTTATGCCCGATAGAGGGCAACTGCTCCAGCCGATCGATGAGCGTTTCGAGCGCGGCAACTTGATAAGCCATTTGCGGTCATCCTTTCCGAAACGCTATCAGAACATACCGGGCATACCGGGCATGTTCAGACCCGCCGTGATTGCGCCGAGCTCCTTGTCGGCGGTATCGGTCGCGGTACGGATCGCCTCGTTGACGGCAGCCGTCACCAAATCGGCAAGCATCTCGACATCGTCGGGATCGACCGCTTCGGGGGCGATGGTCAGCGAGCGGATGAGATGCTTGCCGTCCACAACGGCAGTCACCATGCCGCCGCCTGCGGTCGCGGTATATTCGCGCTCCTCAAGCTCAGCCTGCTTATCCTGCACATCCTCTTGCATCTTCTGCGCCTGGCGCAGCATCGCTTGCATATTGCCGGGACCTTTGCCGACACCGGCGGGTAATTTTGCTTTCATATCGAACTCTCCTTTGCGAGAAAAATTACTTATTGTCGTTGCACGGCGACACCGTGCTTTTCCGCTTCGCCGAGCATTTCCTCGAGCGGATCCACCGTCGGTTTTTCCGCCTGTTCGCCGCGCGGCGCACGCACACCGATGCGATACGGGCGACCCGTTACCTCGGCGATTGCGCCGATGAGCGCATTTTTATTGCCGCCGCCCTTGACCAGCGTGCGGAACAGCGGACTGTCGGTATAAATGATCACATGCGTGTCGGTAAGCGTGGCTTCCACATGCTCCAGCACGCCGAACAGCGGCGCACAGGTAGCGCGCAGGCGTTCAAGAACCTCGCGCCACGCAGGGAACGGCTGCTCCGTGCCGGACGATGCCGTTTCCGCTTTGGGCATCGCGGGCGCAGGCTCCGCTACAGGCGGGGCTACGGGCGGCTCTTCAGGCAACGGCGGCGCGACAACCTCCTCTTCGGGAGCAGGTGACGGCACGGGAGCGGGCGCAGGGGTCGGTGCAACAGGTGCTGCAACAGGTGCCGCAGCGGGAGCGGTTGTCACGGGCGCAGCGACAGGGGCGGCTGGCATACCCGCAGCCAAGCGGCGCACCGCGTTTTCCAGCGCATCGATGCGCGCGGTGAGCGCGGCGGTGGAGCTGTCCAGCGTCGGGTCACACAGCTTGAGCGCCGCAAGCTCGGTTTCCAAGCGGCGATCCGCACCCGTTTGCAGGCGCGCGCATGCACTTTGCAGCACATCCATCGCATACAACACGGCGGGCAACTCATAAAGCGCCGCCTCCTGCTGCAGTCGCATAAGCTCCGCATCGGTCGCAATCAAAATATCCTGCGGGCGTTGCACACTCTTGCACAACATCAGCTCACGGTAAAACTCCAGCCACTCCGCACACAGGCGCGCCATATCGCGCGAGGCGTTATACAGGCGGTCGATCAGCGCGAGCGCTTCCCCGCTCGCATGATTACGCACCGCCGCAGACAGTTGATACAAATGGTCGCGTCCCGCAAGTCCCGTGGCATCCGCCACAACGGCAGCATCGATCGTGCGCGAGCGGGACAGGCATTGGTCGGTCAGCGACAGCGCATCGCGCATCGCACCGTCCGCAAGGCGCGCCAGCAGCATCGCCGCTTCGTCGGTGAGCGTGAAATTCTCGCCCGCCGCCACGGTATGCAATCGCGCAGCGATATCTTCGGGCGCGATGCGGGAAAAATCAAAGCGCTGGCAGCGCGACAAAATGGTCGCGGGCATTTTATGCGCCTCGGTAGTTGCCAAAATGAAAATGACATGCGCAGGCGGCTCTTCGAGCGTTTTAAGCAGCGCATTGAAAGCACCGTCGGAGAGCATGTGCACCTCGTCGATGATG
>JAZURB010000138.1:0-2525 GCA_045605945.1 Acutalibacteraceae bacterium | reverse complement strand
GCTCGCGGATGTTGGCGATTTCCACCATGTAGGGGTTGATGCCGGCCGCCTGCGCCGTCTTGCGGAAGGTGGCCTCGTGCATGCGCGGCGAGCAGGAGCACACGACGATACCCGTCAGGTTATGCTCGGCGACCGCCGCCTTGATCATGTCTTGTCCCGCTTGGGAACACATGTATTGGTAGTCGGTGGAAAAGACCACACCCGGCTCGTGCGAAAGAGCCTCGGCAACGGCTTTTACATCGACGGTGCCGGCAATGTTACTGCCGCACCAACATACAAATACACCGATTCTTTGCATGGTTCTTCTCCTCCTTTACTTCGCGTATTTTCGAAATGCGCTGACAAGCAGCTGCTGCGGGGTGTCCTCATCGAGCATAGCGGGAACATCTTCCGCCTTGAGGCGGTTTGCGCCCTTCTCGCGGATCGCCGTCAGGCGCACCGCTTCGATGAGTTTGGCAGGCTCGACGCCGCGGGGGCAGCGCTCGATGCACGCCATGCAGGTCAGGCACATATACAGCGACTCGGACTTGAGCAGCGGCTCAATGTCGCCGTTTTCCACCATCGACACAAACTGGTGCGGATGGTATTCCATGGCATCGTATGCGGGGCAGGTGGCAGAGCACTTGCCGCACTTCATGCATTTCTTCGGGTTGACACCGCTCATGCGGGTGAGCTCCTCGCGGATCCATTCCTTATTCATGCGTGTCACCCTCCTTTACGCCGAGCGCCTCGGCAAGCAGCTCCGTGAAATACACCACGGGGATGTCTGCGCCGTTTTTCATCAGATTGTAACGGCACAGCGGGCACGCGGTGATGATCATGTCCGCACCGTTTGCTTTCGCGTTTTCAACGACCGCGTTGCTCTTCTTCGCCGCAAGCGCGGGATTTTCCGCCGACACATAGCCACCGCAGCATTCGTTGCGGTTCGCAAACACGACGGGAGTCGCGCCCAGCGCCTTGACGAGATCCTCCATGATGGTGGGATTCTCGGGATCGTCCATCTGCATCACGCCGCTCGGACGGAGCAGCAGGCAGCCGTAGTAGCAAGCGATCTTCTTGCCCTTAAGCGCGTTAACGACCTTCTCCTTGACCGCGTCGTAGCCGACAACATCACGCAGAAGCTCCAGATAGTGGTACACGGTGGTTTCGCCGTGATAGCCGCCGTCTTCGCCCATGTAGGCATTGACCTTGCTTGCAAACTCTTCGTTGGTTTGCATCGCATGGTTGGTTTGCTTGACCACATTGTGACAAGCGGAGCACACCGTCACAAGCGGTTGCTCTTTGTCGGCAGCATCCTTAAGCAGACGCACCGACGACAATTTGGTGGCGACTTCGCTGGTGGCGGTGGTGAACACGCCGCCGCAGCATTGCCACATTTCGGGTTCTTCCAAGGTCACACCGAGAAGTTCGGCGCAGCTTCTCGCATAATCATCGAGAACCTTCGCTTTGTTCTTCAGCGTGCAACCGGGAAAGTAGCTGACTTTCATTCAAAAGACCTCCCGTTAAACCATTTCTTCGGGGTGGAACACTTCATCAAAACGCTCTGCGGTGAGGAAGCCAAGCTCGACACACGCTTCTTTGAGCGAAATGTTATCCTTGTACGCTTTTTTCGCCGTCTTTGCCGCGTTCTCATAGCCGATGTACGGGTTGAGCGCGGTGACGAGCATCAGCGAATTGTGCAGGTTGTGGTGCATCTTCTCTTTGTTCGCCCGGGTGCCCACAGCGCAGTTCTTGTTGAACGACAGGATCGCTTCGGCGAGCAGACGCGCAGACTGCAGGAAGTTATAGACACACACGGGCATGAACACATTCAGCTCAAAGTTACCCTGCGAAGCTGCAATACCCACAGCGACATCGTTACCCATGTCCTGCACAGCGACCATGGTGACCGCCTCGCACTGGGTGGGGTTGACTTTACCGGGCATGATGGACGAGCCGGGCTCGTTCTCGGGGATGAAGATCTCTCCCAGACCGTCGCGAGGGCCGGAGGCCAGCCAGCGCACATCGTTGGCGATCTTCATCATGTCCGCCGCCAGCGCTTTGATCGCGCCGTGCGCAAACACGAGCTCGTCTTTGGAGGTGAGCGCATGGAACTTGTTGCCTGCCGTCACGAAGGGTTTGCCGGTGATCGCCGCAACCTCCGCGGCAACCGCGGTGTCAAAGCCTTTGGGTGCATTCAGACCGGTGCCGACAGCCGTACCGCCGAGCGCCAGCTCATACAGCGGGTTGACCGCCAGCTCGAGCAGCTGCACATCGCGCTCGAGGCTCGAACGCCAGCCGCTGATCTCTTGGGTGAAGGTGATCGGAGTCGCATCCTGCAGGTGGGTACGACCGCTCTTGACGATGCCCTCGTTCTCCGCCTCAAGACGCTTAAAGGTCTCG
This sequence comes from Acutalibacteraceae bacterium, assembly GCA_045605945.1. Classification (GTDB taxonomy): domain Bacteria; phylum Bacillota; class Clostridia; order Oscillospirales; family Acutalibacteraceae; genus RGIG1959. The sequence goes on along the minus strand of JAZURB010000138.1, from coordinate 143 downwards.
ATGAGAGTTTTCGTCGCGGGAATGAGCTTGTCGGTAATGGACAGCACCGCCGCAATGTGCATCGCGGTGGGGAACGTATCGTTGGATGATTGGCTCATGTTCACATCGTCGTTGGGATGCAGCAGCGTTTTGCCGAGGATCTG
>JAZURB010000137.1:0-4626 GCA_045605945.1 Acutalibacteraceae bacterium | reverse complement strand
TATTTTGGGCGCAACCTCGGGGATGATTTGTTCTTCGATCGTCTGTTCAAGCGCTATCCCGACACGGTGTTTGCGGTATATGATGCCAATAATTATGAAGCGTTTTTTGCGCAGTACCCGAATGTATATTCCTATCCGAAGACCGATCCCCGTGTGCAAAAAATCGACGCTTACGGTGCCAAGCTGCGCTGCGACGAGGCGTTTGAAAAACTGCTGCTTTCCAAAGCGGATGCGGTGGTGCATATCGGCGGCTCGATCTATCAGCAGATCGGCACATGGCAAGAGGATCTGCGTATGCGCGATAAGCGCACGACCAAAAAACGCCCGTTCTTCTCGATTTCTTCGAATTTCGGCCCGTTTGAAACCGCAGAGTATCGCGATTTCTGGCAGAAGAAATTTGCCGTCAGCCGCGATATTTGCTTCCGCGACAAGTATTCTTACGAGTTGTTTTCAACACTCGGCGCGGTGCGTTATGCGCCCGATCTGCTGTTCTCTCTCCCGCTCCCCGCGGCAGAGAAGGTGAACAAGCAGTTGTTTGTCTCGATCCTGCATCCCGCGTTTACGGGACTTTCCTTTACCGACGAGCAAACCGCCGCATATATCGACCGCATGACCGCGGTTGTTCGCCGTCATTTGGAGAACGGACATCCCGTGTGCTTGTCGTCGTTCTGCTCATTTACTGCGGACGAGACGGTGATCGATGCGATCGTGCGAGCAATCCCCGACGAGCTTCGTGCGAAGCTGTCGATTGTCAACTATCGCGGCGACGGCAATTTTGAGCCGTTGCTCAACGCGATCGTGCAAAGTGAATATATGCTGGCGACGCGTTTTCACGCGATGCTGCTCGGTTTATCGGCAAATATCAAAACGCTGCCGATCTGCTACAGCCGAAAGACGACGAATGTGTTGTCCGACTTGCAGTTTGACGGCATGACACACGATATGGATAGCTTTATCGGCACGGACGCCGACGCGATCCTTGCGCAGCTTGAAGCGCAACCGCTCTTTGATGTCTCAGCGGTGCGCGAGCAGGCCGCAACACAGTTTGACCGTTTGGACGAATTTGTGCGCCGCAAAGGTGGTCACATCGAAGTATAAAACAAAGAGGAGATTGCTCTATGATGACTCCGTATATCCCCGAAAATGACACGATTTTGTGCGAGGTGCTTGCCGCTTACGATTTTCCGCAGACGCTTGTCGGCGCGGTGCGTTACGGTCAAGGGCACATCAACGACACCTTCTGCGTGGTTTGTCAGCCGCAAGAGGGTGACGCAGTGCGTTTTATCCTGCAGGGGCTGAGCTCTGCAGCTTTTCCCCACCCCGAAGAACTGATGGAAAACTTTATCGGCATCACCGCTTATCTGCGCGAACGCATCGCCCACAACGGCGGCGATCCCGACCGCGAGACGCTGCAGCTCGTGAACACCAAAGACGGCAAGCCGTTTTATACCGACGTAAACGGTAAGGTCTGGCGGTTGACGCCGTTTATTGAAAATACCGATTGCTTCCAATCGGCAACGCCCGCACTTTTTGAAGCTTCGGCACGGTCGTTCGGGCGTTTTCAGCAGCTTCTCAAGGATTATCCCGCAGACACGCTGCACGAGCCGATTGCACATTTCCACGACACGGAGGACCGTTTCCGTAAGTTCCTCGCCGCGCTTGATGCGGACGTTTGCGGTCGCGCAAAAGATGTGCAGGCGGAAATCGGTTTTGTGCTTGCGCGCAAAGAGGATTGCTCGGTGGCGATGACGCTGCTTCGCGAGGGTGTGTTGCCGCTGCGCGTGACGCATAACGATACAAAGCTCAACAATATCCTAATCGATCGCGCCACAGGTGAAGGTGTGTGCGTGATCGATCTTGACACGACGATGCCCGGCCTTGCCATGAATGATTTCGGCGACTCCATTCGCTTCGGCGCCAATCATTCCAAAGAGGATGAAAAGGATCTGTCGAAGGTGAATTTCGATATCGAATTATACGAAGCCTATACCCGCGGCTTTCTGGAAGGTGCGGCGGGCAGCTTGACCAAAGCGGAACTGGAATACCTGCCGTGGGGTGCAAAGCTGATGACGCTCGAATGCGGCATCCGTTTCCTCACCGATTATCTGGACGGTGATCACTATTTCCGCATTCATTATCCCGAACAAAATCTGGATCGCTGTCGCACCCAGTTCAAACTGGTGACCGATATGGAAGCGCAGTTTGATGCGATGCACGCGATCGTTCAAAAATACGCCGATTAAGAGAGGTTTTTCCCATGCTGCCCAACGCCGCCGTAACTGTCATCGCCCGCTTGGAACAAGCGGGCTTTGATGCGTTTGCCGTAGGCGGCTGCGTGCGCGATATGCTGCGCGGCGTGACAGCGGATGATGTGGATATCACTACGAGTGCCGCACCCGATGAGGTGATGGCGGTATTTGCAAACGAGCGGGTTATTCCGACAGGGATTGCCCACGGCACGGTAACTGTGATAATCGAAGGGCAATCGTTCGAGGTGACAACCTATCGCTGTGACGGAAAATATTCCGACAGTCGTCACCCCGATAAAGTCACCTTCACGGCGAGCTTGACGGAGGATTTGGCGCGGCGGGATTTCACCGTCAACGCCATGGCGTATCATCCCGACAAAGGCATCATCGATCCGTTCGACGGGCAGAAGGATTTGCAAAACGGCATTTTACGATGCGTCGGGGATGCACACACGCGATTTACGGAGGATGCGCTGCGTATTTTGCGACTGATGCGCTTTATGAGTGTGCTCTCTATGCGCGCCGATGACGATACCGCCGAGGCAGCGCATGCACTTTACTATCGCCTGGCAGCGGTTGCTGCGGAGCGCAAGCGCGTGGAGTTGACAAAGATGCTGTGCGGCGACAACTTTGAAACGGTGGCGCTTGCGTTCCCCGAGATAATGTGCGAACTGATCCCTGCGCTGTCTCCGCTTGTGGATTTTTCGCAACAAACGCCCTATCACGATCATGACGCTTATACTCATACGATCAAAGCGGTTGCCGCTTGCCCTAACGATGCAATCGTGCGCTTGGCAGCGCTCTTTCACGATCTCGGCAAGCCGCTGACCTTCTCGACGGGCGACGACGGCAACGGACACTTTTACGGGCATGCCGACCACAGCGAAGTGCTCGCGCGCGACGCGATGACGGCACTGCGGTTTGATAACGCGACCATACAGGCGGTATTGCCGCTTGTAAAATATCATCATGCACAAATCCATCCCGAACGCAAAAGCGTGCGCCGCTGGGCGGCGCGGCTCGGTGAGGACGGTTTGCGCCGTTTATTGGCACTGAAAATCGCCGACGCTGCTGCATGCAAGGATGATGTAACGCCGCCGTGTTTTGACGATATCACAGCGGTGCTTGACGATGTAATAGACGAAGCGGATTGCATCCATTTAAAATCACTCGAAATCAACGGACGCGATTTGCAGGCGCTCGGCGTTCCTGCAGGGCCGCAAATCGGCACCTTGCTGCAGGAAATGCTTGAAGCGGTTATGACCGACGCACTGCAAAACGAGCGCGAGGCATTGCTGAACTTTGCGAAAGCGAGGTGGCAGCATGACATTTAATTGCTCGCTCTGCCCGCGTCGCTGCGGTGCACTGCGTGATGATACACACGGCGAAGGACGCTGCCGAGCGGCAGCGTTACCGAAAATTGCGCGCGCAGCCTTGCATTTCGGCGAAGAGCCGCCCATCAGCGGTACAAACGGATCGGGAACGGTGTTTTTTTCAGGCTGCACGCTTTCCTGCGTGTTTTGCCAAAACCGCGACATCAGTCGCGATGATTTCGGCAAAACCGTTTCGGTGGAGGCGCTTGCCGATATCTTCCGCCGTTTGGTTGACAAAGGCGCACATAACATCAATCTCGTCACCCCCACCCACTACGCCGACAGCATTCGACGCGCATTGGAGCGCTATCGGCCTCCGATTCCCGTTGTATATAACTGCAGCGGCTATGAGCGGGTCGAAACGCTGCGGTCGCTTGCGGGACTTGTGGACATCTACCTTCCCGATTTCAAATATGCCGAGGATAATTTAGCGAAGGAGCTCAGCGGCATCGACGGCTATTGCGACACCGCACTGGCGGCAATCACGGAGATGCTCTCGCAGACGGGACACCTCACCGTTGAAAACGGGCTGGCAGTACGCGGGACAATGGTGCGCCATTTGGTGCTTCCCGGACACACCAAAAACAGCATTGCCGCGCTGACGCTGCTCAAAGAACGCTTCGGAAGTGAGCTGGCGGTTAGTTTGCTGTTCCAATACACACCGCTGTACGCACTTGAGCAAAAAGAACTCAACCGCACGCTGACGAAACGCGAATGTCAAAAGGTATTCGATGTGCTGTGCAATTTGGAACTGACAAACGGCTTTGTGCAAGATCTGACAAGTGCCACGGACGAATTTGTACCTGCCTTTGATTTAACGGGGGTAATAGGATAACAATCCCATGGACAATTCCTATAACGCCGCCTTCGGCGGCTACACCTCATCCGTCATTTGCTTCGCAAATGCCACCTTCCCCTCAAGGGGAAGGCTTTTCTCGCTAAAGCTTTCTTTATCCCCCGGCATAGCCGGGGGTTTATTTGTCCTAAAGGTACAATAAAGAAAA
>JAZURB010000136.1:0-18943 GCA_045605945.1 Acutalibacteraceae bacterium | reverse complement strand
CGAATTTTGATCAAGAAACCTTTGATCGGATTGCTACGAAAGCGGTAACTGCCGCCGATCAAATCAGCGGCGATCAACGCGCGACGATTGAAAGAGAGCGCGATGAACTGGCGGCTTCGCTTAACGACATGCTCGATGAATTGATCGATGATATTGATGCCGATACGAAAGGGTAAGGAGATCTCTGATGCGAATTTTATGTGTGGGAGATGTCGTCTCTTCGGCGGGATGTCGTTTGGTGTCGCGTGTTTTACCTCGGGTAAAGCAACAGTATGGGGTGGATGTGTGCATTGTTAACGGCGAAAATGCCGCTGACGGTAGCGGCTTAACGCCGTCGGCATTTCGCGGACTCATGGATTGCGGTGCCGATGTCGTGACAGGTGGTAATCATATTTTTCGTCGTCACGAGTTATACGAGGTGCTGGATGATCATCCGTTTCTGCTGCGCCCCGCGAATTTCCCCGATTCAGCCCCCGGTAAAGGTGTTTGTGTTGTGGATCGCGGACGGTATCAGGTCGCTGTCGTCAATTTGATGGGACTTGTGTATATGGAGCCTCTTCGGTGCCCGTTTGAAACGCTGGATGCGGTTTTGAAGGAGCTCGGTAATCCGAAGTTTTGCATTGTGGATTTTCATGCCGAGGCAACTGCGGAGAAAAAAGCGCTTGCGTATTATGCGGACGGACGCATTTCGGCTTTGTTCGGTACGCATACGCATGTGCAAACTGCCGATGAGCAAATCTTGCCGCAGGGCACGGGTTTTATCACCGATGTCGGCATGAGTGGCCCGACGGAATCGGTACTTGGAATTCGCCCCGAATTGGCTATCGCCAAAATGAAAGGGAAAATACCCGTGCGGTTTGTCGCTGCGGAAGGTGAAACATCCATGAATGCGGTATTGTTTACGCTGGATGATGCTACCGGACGCACCGTTCAAGTGGAACGCTTGGTTATATCATAAAACACAGTAAGGAAAAAGCGGTGTTTATGATGTATAAGTTTTGGTTATTATAATATTGTTAACATAAGAAAGGATCGAAAAGTTATGGACGAACAACAGCTCAACAAAACGAGCGCACAGGATGCGTCGTCGAATGATGTGTCCGATGCGGTCGGCGCTGTGCCCGCTGCGAAAAAGAACGGTTTCAATCCCGTTGTGTTCCCGCTGCTGGCTGTGGTGTTTTTGGCAGTAGTCGTGCTGGTTTTTCTGCTTGCCAAAGAATCGCCGACGCTGGCTTCTGATGCGCAAAAGTTTATTTATCCGATTTTCTCGGGCATCCTTATCGGTGGTTTAACCGTGCTGTGGCTTTGGTATCAATCGATGCCGAATGCACGCTTTACGGCGGGCGAAAAAGCATGGTTTTTCCCCGTGATGGGTGGCGCGCTTACGCTTGTGTTGGCGTCGCTTGCCTATGTGTGCATGGGCATGTGGCCTGTGGGTGATAAGAGCGCCATGATCGTGGACATGCATCATCAGTATGCACCGATGCTGTCGCAGCTGCGCGATATGCTTCTCAACGGCGGCAGCGCGCTGTACTCTTTTGAGGTCGGCACCGGCACCAGCTTTATTCCGCTGTTTGCGTATTATCTGGCAAGTCCGCTGAATTTCCTGCTGGTTATGTTCCCGAAGGCGTATCTTGCAGAAGGCATCCTGATCATTACGCTGATTAAGATGACGCTCACGGGTGCATTTATGACGCTTTGTGTTCAATATATCTATAAGCGCCGCAGCTTTTCGGCGATGATCATCGGCATTATGTATGCGCTGATGATGTATATGCTGGCGTATTCTTGGGATATCATGTGGTTGGATTGCGTCATGATGCTGCCCCTGGTTATTATGGGCTTTGAGCGTATGATGCGCACCGGCAAATATCTGATGTATGTGTTGACGCTGGCGTATACGCTGTATGCGAACTATTATATCGGCTTTATGGTCTGCATGTTCCTTGTGCTGTATTATATTGTCTTCTTCTTCCGTGCGAAGCGTAACGGTGCGCAACAGGGCATCGGTTTTGCACGCTTTGCCATCGGCTCGGCGCTTGCGGGAGGCTTGGCGGCATTTATTCTGGTGCCGACCTTCCTGTCGTTGTCGGGAACCTCGGCTGCGGGTGGCTCGCTGCCTGAGTTTTCGACCAATTTTAATGTGTTTGAACTGATCGGTCGCGGACTTTACGGTGTGGAGCCGACGATTCGTTCGGGCAATCTTCCGAATATCTATTGCGGTGTTCTGGCGGTGATTGCGCTGCCGATCTTTGCGACGATGGGCTCGATCCCGCTTCGCCGTCGTTTGGCATATCTCGGCTTGTTTGGGTTTATGGCAATCAGTCTTGTGCTCAATCAGCTCGATCTGGTTTGGCACGGCTTGCACTCTCCGAACGATCTGCCGTATCGTTATTCGTTCCTGTACAGCTTTGCAGTGCTGCTTATTGCTTATGAGGTGCTGTATCGCATTCGTGATATCAAGCCGCTGCAGGTTGGTGCATCGCTGTTTGGCATTGCTGTGTATCTGATTGTGGAAGAGCAATTCGGCACCGAGGGTTATTCGTATGCGTCGTTGTATGTCAGCTTTGCGCTTATGGCGGCTTACGGTATTATCATGCTGCTTGCTTCGCAAAAGAAGATTCTGGTTCGTTCGGCGTATATGCTGTTACTTACGATTGTAACGGCAGAGCTGCTCTTTAATGCAGGATCGACGCTTAATCAAATGAACAATAACGAGCATTACACCTCGCACGATTCGTATTTGGATAACGATGTGACCAAAGCGGTGCAGGCAACCGTCGATCAAATGGAATTGATCGGTGATGAGGCGGCAGGCGGTGATTTCTACCGCATCGAATTCCTGCCCCGCAGGACTACGGCGGATACCGCGCTCTTTGATTATCGCGGTATCACGAACTTCGCTTCCAGCGCTTCTTATGATATGACGCGTTTCATGGGCGCAATGGGCTATGATGTTAACGGCGTTAACAGCCAGTTGTACAAGAGCTTTGTTCCCACCGCCGACTCGCTTATCGGCATCAAATATGTGGCGCTCGAAAGCAATATCACAGATCACCCGCATCTTGTTAACCTTAACACCGAGGTGTCCGTCGGCGAGTCGAAGTATTATATTTATGAGAATCCGCAGGCGCTTCCGCTTGGCTTTATGACCACCGAAGCGGTCAAGGATTATCGTATTGAGTATTACAACCCGATGTTAAGCCAGAACGACCTTTATAAGGCGATGACCGGCACGGCGGATGATGTGCTCAAGTGCTTGCAGATCACCTCGCTCAACCCTGAGATGGCAACGATCAGCGGCACGAGCGCGTTTAATTTCAATACGACCGGCAGCTCTACCGCTGTGTTTACTGCGACGGTGGAGGAGAAGGGCAACATTTATATCCATGTGGATTGCCGCGCTGCGAAATCAATTAATGTCAGTGCTGCGGGTAATTCGTGGGGCGTCACGACCTATGAGCCGTATATTATTGATGCCGGCACGTTGGAGGCAGGCACCGAGGTGACGATTACCGTTACCACCGAGCAATCTTGTGCGGGTAACATTTATGTGGCTTCTCTCAATGAGCAGGCATTTTCTAACGATATCGCGATGCTTACCGCGAATTCGCTGAAAATCCGCAATTTCACCGACAGCAAGCTCGAAGGCTCGATCCATGCGGATAAAGCGGGCGTTATGATGACTTCAATCGAGTTTGATGAAGGCTGGACGGTGAAGGTTGACGGTAAGAAAGTGAATACCTTCGCTGTAGGCGATGCACTTCTCGCTATCGATCTGGAAGCGGGCGATCATGAGATCACCTTCTCGTTTATGCCGCGGGGTCTGGTTATCGGTATCGGTATCAGCGTTGTTTCGGTTGCGGCGTTGCTGTTCGTGCTGGATTATATTAAACGCCGTGATACAGGCAAGGGTATATTTGCCAAGAAATCCAAGTAAGGAGCGTTATGTCCAATGATTACGGTTATTATGCCGGTGTATAACGAGGGCGCCTATATTTATGATAATGTATGCACCGCGGATAAAGTGCTTGCCGATGCAGGCGTGGAGCATCAGTTCCTGCTGGTGGATGACGGATCAAAGGATAACAGCTGGGAAGAAATGAGCCGACTGGCAAACGATTTCGAGCAGGTTTCCGTTATTCGCCTTTCACGCAATTTTGGTAAAGAGCTTGCGCTTTGTGCAGCGCTGGAAAATGCCGATGGCGACGCGGTCGTTGTCATGGATTCCGATTTACAGCATCCGCCTGAGTATATCCCCGAAATGGTGCGTTTGTGGCAGGAAGAAGGCTATGATGTTGTTGAAGGTGTGAAGTCGGATCGCGGTAAAGAAACGCTTGGTGCGAAAATCGCAGCGTTGACTTTCTATAGCATTTTCAAAAAATCCACCAAGATCGATATCGGTGTCGCTTCTGATTTCAAATTGATGAATCGTGCAGCGCTTGACGCATGGAAACAAATGCCCGAACGCAACACTTTCTTCCGTGGCTTGTCCGCTTGGGTTGGCTTCAAACGCTATGCTATGCCGTTTGAAGTGGCCGAGCGTGCGGGCGGCGAGACGAAATGGACTTTCAAAAGTCTGATGAAGCTGGCGGTCAACTCTATCACAGCGTACACCTCCGCACCGCTCTTTTTCGTTTTTTGGATGGGTGTGATCATGCTTGTTGCCGCAGCGATCCTCGGTGTGCAAACGCTGATCAATTATTTTGTAAACGATACAGCGAGCGGCTTCCCAACGGTGATTTTGCTGCAGCTCTTTGTCGGCAGTTGTATTATGATGAGTCTAAGCGTGATCGGTTTGTATATCTCCAAGATTTACGAAGAGGTAAAAGGTCGTCCGCGATATCTTATCAAGGAGAAAAAGGGCAAGGCGATCCTAAAAGATCAGCAACCTGTTTGATAATCCGAAAAAAATCAAGTTTTTCTTAAAAAACACTTGCATTTTTGCTAGATATACTATATACTAATGGTCGTCCGTGAAAAACGGACGACCGTATATAGCGGGGTGTGGCGAAGTTTGGTATCGCGCTTGGTTCGGGACCAAGAGGCCTCGGGTTCAAATCCCGACACTCCGACCAAAAAAGGGACCTCACCGTGTGAGGTCCCTTTTTTATGATTAAAGCGATGTAAATAAGCGGGGGATTGCGAATGTTTTATGTATATCTTTTGCGCTGCAATGATGATACTTTGTATTGCGGCTATACAACCGATATCGCAAAGCGTTTGCAAGCACATAACAATGGGGAAGGGGCAAAGTACACACGCTCTCGTCGTCCTGTTACACTGGTATATAGTGAAGAATTTTCCGCGAAAACCGAAGCATTAAAGCGCGAATGCGCCATCAAAAAGCTTACTCGCCGTCAAAAACTGGAGTTGATTTCCGCCCAATGCGAATCGTTTTAAAAAACGATTCGCATTTTTGCATATATCACAAAATTCACTTTGCTGTTTCGTGCGATTTGTTCAATGTGACAAAAATCACAAATTTGTTATCTTTGCGCAAGTTTCGCCTTGATTTATCGTGTGAAGATGCGTATAATGATATCTGTATAAATATAGGGGAAGTTGCGCCTATGCGTAATTTTCACTGTTACTTTTCTCCAGGAAGGGGTAAATTTACATGAAGAAGAGAATCACTAAAGTGGTTGCCTTTGCAGCGGCTGTACTGATGCTTTTGACATTGGTACCCGTTGCGGCACTGCCTGAGGTCAATTGGCCGGCGCTGTCGTCGGTCTTTGGCGGCAGCTCTGCGGATGACACGACAAGTGCGCCCGCTACGGCTCCCGTCGAGGAATTGACCCCGACTGAAACCGAAGGCTACTATAAAGATGAAGACGGCAATGTCTACGTCGATGTTGACGGTGACGGCGATGCCGAGATCCTTTCGGGTGACACGGTCTCTGACGAGGATCTTTGGGATTCCGTAACCCTCGGCAAGGACAGTGTGTCCGATGAAACCGCGTATAACGCGACTCCCGACAAGGCTACGCCGAATTACGAATCTACCGCATCCGGCGTTGAAAAGGTCCCCGGCTATCAAAACAGCGCCTACGAGCCGACGCAAACCAATAAGGAGGATCATCCCTTCCTTCCCGGTGGCGATGCGCATATTAACTTGTCTTCCATTTACTATGGTGCTCCCGCAACGCCGGAATATCCGTTGTTGAAATGGTCGGCAAACACTTCCGTTGTCAACACCACTGACGGTGCTTTCCCGGATGTGGATGTGCTCACGAAGTTTTGGCATGAAACTGCGAGCGGCATTTATAACGAGTACGAGCGTCCTGCAACTGTGTCGTCTGCGGACGAAACCGGCTATGTATACAGCCGTTATGACGCGATGCAGGGTAAATGGGGCTTGACTCTCGACCGTTATACCAAAACGATTACGCTCGGTCAAAATGGTGACGGTTCTTATGTGTCGAACTTTGCGACCTTTAACCTTTCGGATACCCCGTATCTGTATTTCTCCACTGAGATGACCGATGCGGTCGAAATGGCGATTTCCTTGAGAATTACCACCCCGAAAATCGATGCGAATACACCTGCGCAAACTTTGTGGGTTACGATTACGGATGATATGGATCGTCCCGGCATCAATGCGGAAACGCGTCAATATTCGATGATTCCGAATGTGACGGTGGTTAACGCCAGAACTCAGGATAATCCTATGCTGACGAATAATACCTATGTCACGGGTTCGATCACCGGTTGTATCGATCTTACCTATGTGCTGCCGATGATTTATGCTCATGCGCGTAACGGCATGGATTTCCAGGTTAACGCAGTGCGTGTCGATGTTCGCGCAGCCGAAGGTAAAGAGATGGAGGCTTCTCGCATCAACTATCTCTATTTCGGTCCGAACTACGGTTCGATCTTCACGCCGCAGGTGAACGCGGGACTTGTTGATGCAGCCGGTCAAGCGGTAGACAATCGTGCGATCAACGAAGGTTGGGAAAACGGTTCTGCTGTTACGATTGAAAATTCTCCCGAAAAAGGTCAAGTGATTACAGTTGATATGACCGATTCGGCGAATTTGTATTCTGTTACCAAGAGCGATAAGGGCACTTATGCTACCGTTACGATTCCTGTGCGCAAATGGTTTAACGTGCTTTCGGACGCGCGTAAGCTTGTGATGTCCGTAAAAGTGGATAAAACCGTTGATGGTGTCAATCCGACGGTTTCTTTGTGGGGCAACCCAAAGGGCGGTATCGGTGTTGATCGACATCGTCAAAGCTCTACGGATAACAGACCCCTTGAAGGCGGTATTCGCCTGGATAATGAGGGTATTTTGGGAATCTTGGGTAACGGCATATACCTGATGGAGCCGCGCGCAACTTATAACTCTTCCGGTATTGACCGTACCTTGGGTAACTCGACCTCGTATGACGGTAAGGAATCCTGGTACGATGTTCTTCGCTCTCCCTATATGTATAATGAAACCGTAACTGCTCCTCGTTCGGAATACGGTATTACCACCGAAATGGTTGGTTATTGCTATATTGTCTCGATCCGTATTTCTGCACCTGTCGGCACTAAGCTGACGATCACCGATATGCACTGCGAGGGCAACTCGGCGGGTCTGAACATGCAGAACGAAGAAGGTTCTACGGTTATCGCTTATGACGGTGGTTCGGGTATTCACCCTGTAGTGGATACGCCTTCGACGCACAACGATGTTAGCGGCGATAACTATGCGGAATCCTCTTCTACGGTTGCGACTGCTCTTCCTGCGGCGTATGGACCTTTCCTTAACTCGTCGCAGTATGTGGTGTACGATTTGATGAATCGTAGTACAAAGATTACGACGGACGGTAAAGCGCCCGACGATTCAAGTATGAGTTATACAAATGATAAAAATTACTCGCTTGAAAAATATCAAATCACTGCAGATCCGCACGGCGCATTGTTTAGAGTGACTGCTAATAGCACAGGTATCAAAGAAGGCCCGTCCTCCTCGCATACGACATGGGATAATTTGTCGAAAAATGATGTGGTCATGCTTTATGGACGCATCACATATAGCGGCAACGATTGGGGCTTGCTGATTTATGAAAATAATAACGGCCGTTTCTTCTCGTGGGTGAAAATGAGTGATGGCACGATTTTGAAAGAGAAAATTGCTCTCCATAATTTCGGCACATACACGAGCGCCGACAATTTCATGTCGAACAGAGCAAAGCTTTATACGGCAATTCAGGATTACTTTAAAGATATTTGGCTTTTTACGGATTTTGATACCAATACGAAGTTTAGCGATTCGTCGATGCGCGGCACGCGTACTGTGTTCGGCGATAATAACGGTACCACCTCGTATGAGATGCCTTCGTTAATGACTTCGCTGGATAAATATACATATAGTTCCGGAGGTAACTGGGGCACCAACCAATATTCCAGTATCAATGGTTCGGATGGTGCATGGGATGAAAATTCCGGCTATTTGGATTGGGTATATAATAATAGCGGCACGACCTCGATGACGCAGATTTTTGATGAACCCATTGAATTGAAACTCGGTGATATCAAAAAAAGTCCCCCCGTTTTGTATTACGATATTGATTATAGGGGCGGAATGTACAACGAATATCATACCGTTTTTTCCGTGGTAATATGGATTGAAATTTGGAATGGTGTGTATCCGTATTTCTTGCGTCCCTTTACTTCAAACGGCGAAAACGGCCTTATGTTGTCTCATGTAACCGATAATGTTGTTGAGGTTCCTTCTATTTATACGGATGGAAAAACCTATGATAAATATAATGGCTACTATTCTTTTAGTTCTATGATCGACAGTAATGGTGACAAAGTGCAAAACGATGATGCATCCATTGTCGGCATGTCAGTTTGTTTGTGGCAAGGCGGACGACTGAAAATCAATCGTTTGGAAGTGCTTACCGAAGAAATCGATTATTTGGATGTTATTCGTGTAAAAGATTCCGTTAAGCCTGATGCAAGTTTTGAATACGATTATACAAACAATGTTAATATTTACGACGGCTTCAATATCTTGAACGATGCGTATTACTATAATCATCGTTATGAGGGCAGCGGTAAAGAAATCGACTTTGATACGTCTACCGAGGCGATCGATCCGCGTGAATATGGTGTTCGCGGTTGGAAAGCCTCTGTTAAGGATACTTACTTAAGTAACGGCGGCTGGCGCGGCAGCGACCAGGATCATTATAAGGATACATCTATCGGCGGTTGGGGCTACCATAACAACTATGAATACCGCACCGCGCTTGGTCATTTGCGCGTGTGGGTTGCACCCGGTGAAGTCGGTGAAGTGAAACTGATTTCTAACAGAAACTGGGCTAAAAACCAGTATCGGTATTTGTATTATTCCTATTCGATGCGCGATGTCGATACCGACCTTGCGGTTGATGACGGAATAGATGCCAATGGTAATACGGTCGCTAATGCCGGTGTCGAAATGGTGCTGAAATCCCAAAAGAAGAACGAAACCGGTTATGTCGAGGATGTCACAATCAGCAGCGGCAACGCTGTTACCGTGAATTGGCGCGCAGATGGTGAAAAAGGACATTATCGCACTAATATGCAGTGCAATCCTTCGGTTACGGCTTGCGTAGATTTGATGAATATCGATCTTACCAACTTGAACGAGATCCATTTCTTGATGAACAATCCGTATTCGGAAGAGGCGGAATTCTATATCAACTATGTCTATCTGTCCAATGAACCGCCTAACGATGATTTGACGAAGGTTCACAACACGCCCGAATATCAGTACTATTATATGATGGATAACTCGGGTGACCGTTATTCGGCGCGTTTCCCGACCGTTGATAACCCCTCGGGTGCGGTTAAGGAAGATTCGCAGCGCGTTAACCCGCTGAAGATCACGCGCGGTGAGATCCTGTCGAACGGTGAGTTCTACAACGACAGTAACGGCAGCTTGAAAACGGTGTATGACGGTTCTACGGCACTCAGCGCCACCAAATCCGGCGACGCGATTTGGTTCTATTCGAAACTCGACGACGGTACCACCAATTCCTGGAAGGGAACGCACGATGAGATCCTTGAATATTATCAATATAAGGATGCCAACGAAGACGGCGATAAGACCGTTTATGATATGTCTTGGTCGTTCGGTCATTGGCGCTTGACCGATGCACAGCTCAACAACCTGTACAAAGATCCTGTTAAGGGTACGCAGGGTACACTGCTGCGTCGTTACGCGACCAATGATGAAGTGCTGCTTCGTACGGGCATTGAGCCCATTAAAGAGCTGACCTATTATAATGCTGACGGCGGTCAATTCTATTATGAAGCCACCTCTGATCACATTAAAGACGGTGTCATGCTCAACGAAAACAACTACTATATCACCTCGACCGGTGTTATGAGTAACTATCTGCGTCCTGTTAGAAACGGTAATACTTCGATTGTTGTGAAACCTGTCAAGGCGGGTTACATCTTCGAAGGCTGGTACCGAATCAACGATAAGGGCGAGATGATCGATGAGGCGGGCAACAAAACAACCACGCCCGACATGTTGGCGACTTATCACTTGAACACGCTTCCCGGCGATGACTACTTTATTGCAAAGTGGATCGATGACACCTCGATGGCAAGTAATTCTTACACGGTGGCGTTCTATAACACTCAAGCGGATGCGAAGAGCGATTACACAAACAATAAGATTGGTAAAACCGGCAGTAAGGCATGGTTTAACCGTACCGCTTCTTATACGGTGTCGACGAACCTGGATCGCTTTGAGGTTACTGTTCCCAACACCACTTGGTTGACCGATGCAAGCGGTGCGAAGAAAGAAATTCGCGGTTGGTTTATTTATGACGGTGCGACCAATCAGCTCGGCGACAAACTGATTGCTCCCGGTTCGACCATTCGTGTCACCAAGAATGTCCAGCTGGTGCCTGAGCTTAAAGATGTGGCACTTGATGCTAACCAACTTCCTCAAACCATTACGGTGAACAAGGGTGTCCAGCTCTATCTGTATAATTACATGTGGAGCGATTTGACTACAGAGCAAAGAAAGAACTTCACTCAGCTCGGTTCTTATGCTTGCACACCGATCAAATCGAAAGCGGAAGGCGGCACCCACGGTATTGTTTATACGGAAACCTCGGGTGGTGTACGCACCTATTCCAACATTCCGATGAATGTTGTGCTGGTGGCAAGCGTTGATAATCCGGTGTCTAACTATGGTTGGATTGCTGCGGACAACTCGCAGGCTACGCAATCTCTTAATGCAAAGGGCACCGGTTTGACCGGCAGCGTTGTCAGTGTTGATCAACATTACAAGTTCAGCGTGTTCTGCTCGATGACCTTGAATTATGTTACCGTTAAGATCGGCACTACGACATTTGGTAAGGATAACCAAGGTGCGGTTGCCTCGATGATGAACTCGTATGTCAACAGCTCGTCGAACACTGCGCGCGAAATGATCTTCGTTTCGCAGGTCTCTGTGCCTGCAGGTTATACGATCGATTGTGCGGGTACACTGTATACTAAGAACGATAAGATCGAAAATCTGAAGGCCGGCAAAGGCTTGGATGAGAATTTCCGTCTGGCGGCGAGTGAACCGGAAGAATTGAAGGCGATTATCAATACCAATCAGCCTGCAGGTCTGACGGCAGATGTTCGCGCTTTGAAAGCAACCAAGTTTAACAGCTCGGGCCAGTTCTATCTGATGGTTACCGAAAATAAGGGCAATGCAGTCACTTATTATGCGCGCACCTATGTGATTTATCATAAGGGCAGCGATTACTATGTAGCCTACAGTGATGTTATTTTGTATGAAGCGCTTCCTGCGGCTGCAAAATCTACGGAAGAAGAACTTTGAGTTGACGATTGTTGAGAGGAGAAAAATTGTGATAAAATTGAATTACGAATCTCCCGAGCTCGATATTCGTTGGTTCGAGCCTGAGGAGATTATCACGGCATCGATTGAATTTCAGCCGATTCCCGGCGATGGTATCGTTGACGATGATGAATGGTAAATAACAAAAAGAGCGGTCATTCGTGACCGCTCTTTTTGCGTCTTGACAAACCGCAGAAAATCGAATACGATAGGGGTTGAGGAGTGATACCTATGAAAGCAGAAGCGTTGTATAAAGCGATTCGTCGCCTTGGCGGAACGCCGCCCGAGGACACGGTGGATACTTGCAAAGTCGGGGATATGACCCGTGATGTAAAAAAACTCGCTGTGTGCTTTATTGCCACACCGCGCGTGATTAAGCAAGCGGCGGCGTGGGGTGCGGAGATGATCTTAACGCATGAGCCGACATTTTACACGAACGACGATACGGCGGATACCGATCCTGTAACATTGGCAAAAAAACAATTGATCGATGACTGCAACTTGATCATTTGTCGTTATCATGACGGTATGCATGCCGCTTTTCCCGATCCGATACGCGAAGGTCTTATAAAACAAGCAACATTATCGGGTAAAATGATCGATAAGGCGCATTTCCGTCTTTCGGAATCGATGACAGCGCGTGAATTGGCCACGCTTTTGAAAGTGCGTTGCGGTTTGTCGCAAGTGCGTTTGGTCGGTGCGGGAAATCAGCCTGTATCGACTCTGGCGTTGCATCTCGGAGCGCCGTATACCGATACGGTTATGGAAGATCTAAAAACCGGTGCTGCCGATTGTGTGGTGATCGGTGAAGTTTGCGAATGGTCGGTGGGAGAATATGTTCGTGATGCGGCACAGCTCGGTATTGCGCGTTCGATGATTATCCTCGGCCATGTGGGCGCTGAACGCGATGGTATGCGCTTGCTTGCCGAACGTATCGCAGCAATGCTTCCTTCGGTCGAAACACAATATTTTGAAAGTGAAGAAATCTATTTGTCATAATAAAAATGCCGTTTCAAACAGAAACGGCGTTTTTTCTTTGCTTGTACGATTGAAGCACCGTGAAATTTCCCATACTCACGAAAAAGGGTGAGAGGGGAAACGGCGGTGTACAATAAAGTAGAAGTAACAGGCGTGAACACGGGAACGCTGAAAGTCTTATCCGAATCGGAAAAGATGCGTTTGCTTGCGGAATTGCGTGAAGGAAAAAAAGAGGCACGGGATGAATTGGTTAACGGAAATTTGCGCTTGGTTCTCAGTTTGGTACAGCGATTTGCAGGACGCGGCGAAAATCCGGACGACCTTTTTCAAGTTGGATGTATCGGTCTGATGAAAGCAATCGATAATTTTGATCTATCTGTCGGTGTGCGTTTCAGCACCTATGCCGTTCCGCTTATTCTCGGTGAACTACGTCGCTATTTGCGCGATTACGGCGGCACGGGTGGCGTGCGTGTCAGTCGGTCGCTGCGTGATATAGCCTATCGAGCGATGCAAGCTAAAGAGCAACTGCAAAAAGATTTGCAACGCGACCCCACCGTTGAGGAGATTGCCAAAGCGGTGGAGCTGCCGCGCGAGGATGTGGTAAGTGCCCTTGAAGCAGTGGTGGAGCCTGTATCACTATTCGAACCTGTCTATGCTGACAGCGGCGATACTGTTTATGTGCTTGATCAAGTGGGTGGCCATGAAACGGATCGTGATTGGCTGGACGAGCTCACGCTGCGCGAAGCACTTGCTGCGCTCCCGGAACGCGAAAACACAATACTGCGACTTCGCTTTTTTAACGGACTTACGCAAATGGAGGTGTCCGAACGCATCGGTATATCTCAAGCACAGGTCAGCCGTCTCGAAAAAGGGGCGTTAAAACGCATAAAAAATCAATTATAAGTGTTGTTTTCCGCTTTGTTTCGACAAAGCGGAATTTTTATGTAATTTTTTAACGATTTACCTTGCAAAATCGCGAAAGGTTTAGTATAATAAAATTTGTATAATTTTCGACAGCGTTTAGCTGCGAGGAACGGAGTGTTAACTATGTATGAGAATTTAATGGATTCCATTGGTTTTGTAAAAGGGGTTGATCCCGAAGTCGGCGAAGCAATGGATAAAGAATTGGCGCGTCAACGCCGCAATCTGGAGCTGATCGCTTCCGAAAACATTGTTTCCCCTGCAGTAATGGCGGCAATGGGTAGTGTTCTTACCAATAAATATGCCGAAGGATACCCCGGCAAGCGGTATTACGGTGGCT
Organism: Acutalibacteraceae bacterium; assembly: GCA_045605945.1. Taxonomy (GTDB): domain Bacteria; phylum Bacillota; class Clostridia; order Oscillospirales; family Acutalibacteraceae; genus RGIG1959. Next base: position 4,859 of record JAZURB010000136.1, on the reverse strand, counting down.
GCCAAGATGTCGATGTCGTGGAAGATATTGCCCGTGCGCGCGCTTGCAAGTTGTTCGGTGCAGAACATGCCAATGTGCAGCCGCACTCCGGCGCGCAAGCAAACCAAGCGGCCTATTTTGCGTTGCTGCAGCCCGGAGACACCGTGCTTGGCATGAACCTGGCGCACGGCGGCCACTTGACTCACGGTTCGCCCGTTAACTTCTCGGGTAAGCTGTATAACTTCGTGCCTTACGGTGTTGACGAAGAAACCGGCTTTATTGATTACGATGTGGTGCGCAAGTTGGCTCTGGAAAATAAACCCAAGTTGATTGTTGCCGGTGCTTCGGCGTATGCTCGCGAAATTCGCTTTGATAAGCTGCGCGAGATCGCTGATGAATGCGGAGCACTGCTCATGGTGGATATGGCTCATATTGCGGGCTTGGTTGCTGCAGGTAAGCATATGAATCCCGTGCCTTACTGTGATGTGGTTACTACGACGACGCATAAGACGCTGCGTGGTCCGCGCGGCGGCATGATCCTGTGCCGTGAAGAATATGCGAAGGCAATTGATAAAGCTGTGTTCCCGGGTTCGCAAGGCGGTCCGCTGATGCATGTGATCGCAGCGAAGGCGGTTTGCTTCGGCGAGGCACTCACCGACGAATTCCGTGCTTATCAAGATCAAATTGTGAAGAATGCGGCGGCACTCGCCAAAGGCTTGACCGATCGCGGCATCAAACTCGTTTCGGGTGGTACAGATAACCACTTGATGTTGCTCGATCTTCGTGATACCGGCATTACCGGTAAAGAACTCGAGGCGCGTCTGGATGATGTGTATATCACCGCAAATAAGAACACGATTCCCAACGAGCCGCTGTCGCCGTTCGTGACGAGTGGTATGCGCCTGGGTACGCCGGCTGTGACCAGCCGCGGCTTGAAAGAAGCCGATATGGATCTGATTGCCGGCTTTATTGCGGATGCGGTATATGATTTCGAAAATAAAGCGGAAGAGATTCGTGCAGGTGTGCAGGCGTTGTGTGCGAAATATCCGCTGTATTGATTTGAGACAGGGGGAGAACAATGGCATATTTTAATGGCACGATTTTTTCGGAAAAGCTTGTTATGATGACGGATATTGCCGTTGTCATTCCCGAAAACGGCTCTCGCCGTGATGAGAAGGGCGATTACCCTGTATTATTTCTGCTTCATGGCTTGAGCGACAATCATTCTGCTTGGTCACGCCGCACGATGCTTGATATTTTTGCGGAAGAAACAGGTATTGCAATCGTGATGCCTGAAGTGCAGCGCGGTTTTTATCAAAACATGGATTACGGTATCGCGTATTTTGATTATATTGCAGAAGAGCTTCCTGTTATATGTGCCAAGTTGTTTCATACGACGCTTGATCCGAAACGCACCTTTGTGGCGGGATTGTCCATGGGCGGCTACGGTGCGCTTCGTTGTGCACTGACTTATCCCGAGCGGTATGCCGCTGTCGGTGCCAGTTCGTCAGTGACCGATCTTAATCGATTTAAAACCGAAAATCCGTGCGGTATGTCTGAACAAGAAAAATTCGGTCTTTTTGGTGAACACCATGCGGAAGAAGAGGATCTTTTCGCCCTGGCACAAAGCGGTAAAGTGTTTCCGCCGATTTATCAAGTGTGCGGTGAAAGCGATTTTCTGTTGGATGCCAACCGTCGTTTTGATCAGCATTTGACTGCTTTGGGGATTGATCATCGCTATGAGGAATGGGCCGGCAATCATGAGTGGCGTTTTTGGAATGCGGCGATTGAGAAATTCCTGCGTTTCTTTGCAGAACAGCTTTGATTTTATACAGATGAGGTGAACGCGGATGAATACGCCTCTTGCGGATCGTATGCGTCCGCAAACACTTGCCGATGTCGTCGGTCAGCAACATTTGCTCGGTGAAGACAAAGCGCTGCGGCGTATTATTGAGGGCGGCAAGATCCCGAATTTGATATTTTACGGCCCGTCGGGTGTCGGAAAGACTACGGTTGCGCGCATCATTGCCGAGCGATCGGACATGCGACTTCATAAGCTCAACGGCACTACGGCTTCCACTGCCGATATCAAGCAAGTGATTGCGGAGGTCGGTACATTGGCGGGTATGGGCGGCATTCTGCTGTATTTGGATGAGATTCAGTATTTCACCAAAAAGCAGCAACAAACGCTTCTTGAGCATATCGAAAACGGCGATGTGACGCTGATTGCCTCAACCACGGAAAACCCATATTTTTATGTTTACGGAGCCTTGCTCAGTCGATCAACGGTGTTTGAGTTTAAACCTGTGGAACCTGCTGAAATCGAAAAAGCTGTGGTGCGTGCATTCGATGTGTTGCAAGAGGAACGCGGTGTTACCTTGGAGATCGAGAACGGCGTATCGATGTACATTGCGTCTTATTGCGGCGGCGATGTGCGTAAAGCGATGAATGCTGTTGAACTCAGTGTACTGGCGGCGAGTCCAAATGAGGACGGCTCGTTGTTTGTATCGCTGGATGTGGTCTCTCAGCTTGGTTCGCGCAGTGCAATGCGCTATGACCGCAATGGTGACGAACATTACGATTGTATCTCTGCGTTTCAAAAATCCATGCGTGGATCGGATGCCAATGCCGCACTGCACTATCTGGCGCGATTGCTGGAAGCGGGCGATCTGCCGTCGGTATGTCGTCGATTGATGGTGTGTGCGTGTGAGGATGTCGGATTGGCATATCCGCAGATTATGCCGATCGTTAAGGCGGCTGTGGATATTGCGTTGCAGGTCGGTATGCCCGAAGCGCGTATTCCGCTGGCGGATGCTGTCGTATTGGTTTGCCAATGCCCGAAATCCAACAGCGCCTATCTGGCGTTTGACGCCGCCATGCGTGATATTCAAAACGGCAAAAGCGGGCCTGTGCCGCGACAATTGCAAAATAAACATTTCGACGGGGAAGACGCCGTCGTTAAAGGACAGCATTATTTGTATCCCCATGATTATTACGGACATTGGGTGGAGCAGCAATATCTTCCCGATGCTCTCAAATATGCACAGTATTACACCCCGGGGGACAATAAAACCGAACAAGGCTTCGCCGCATATTGGCGGGGCATCCGTTCAAAGTAATTATGGTGTTAACAGGGAACTGTTATAATATTATCAAAGAGAGCGTCACTTTGCTCTCGGTGAGGAGAGTCTACTTATGAATTACACAGAAGTAGCCGTTTTTATAGTATACCTGCTTTTCATGCTTGGTGTCGGTGTCTTTTTCTTCTTTAAGGACAAAAACGGTGGAGAAAAAACCTTTTTCCTTGGCGGTCGCCAAATGGGACCGTGGGTTGCGGCACTGTCCGCGGGTGCATCGGATATGAGCGCTTGGGTGCTTATGGGTCTGCCCGCCGGAATTTATGCGTTCGGTATTGGTCAAGTATGGATTTCGGTCGGCTTGGCAATCGGTTATGCGATCAGTTGGTTCCTTGTCGCACCGCGTCTGCGTCGCTTTTCCATTGTAGCTGACGACTCTATTACCATTCCGCAATACCTGACTAACCGCTTTAAGTCGAAATCCAAAGCGTTGCAGGTGGTCTGCGCCGTAGTGTTCTTGGTGGCGTATACCGTGTATGCCGCTTCCAGCGTTGTGGCGTGCGGCGAATTGTTTAACACGGTAATCGGCATTGACAAAACCGTTGCTATGATCATTGCAGCTATTATCATCATCGGCTATACGTTCCTGGGTGGCTTTTCGGCGGTGTGCTGGACAGACTTTTTCCAAGGTATGCTGATTTTCGGCGCGATGCTGATTGCACCGATTTGTGCGGCTACGTTGCTCGACGATACGACAGCGGCAACCGCCATTACCGATGCCACATACTGGAATCCCTTTGTCAACTGGAAAGACATCGTTTCCGGTCTTGCTTGGGGTCTGGGCTACTTCGGCATGCCGCATATTATCGTGCGTTTCATGTCCATCCGTTCGGCAAAAGATATGAAGAAATCGGCCGCGATCGGTATCACTTGGACGCTTGTCGTGTTGGTTTGCGCGGCGCTGATTGGCGTTGTCGGTCGTATGTACCTCGGATTCCAAGAGGATATGGGCAGCTTGGTGTTTATCAAGATGGTACGCTCGATCTTCCCGGCTTTGATTTCGGGTGTGCTGTTGTCGGCTATCTTGGCAGCGTCTATGAGCACGGCGGACAGTCAGTTGCTCGCCGCTTCGTCGGCGTTTGCAAGTGACGTGTACAAACCCATCATTCGCAAAAACAAAGCATCCGACAAAGAAATGATGTGGGCCGGTCGTTTTGTGATCTTGGTTGTCGCTGTAGTGGCACTTTTCATCGCACTGGCTCCCGGCACAAAGACTATCATGAGCCTTGTTGAGAATGCGTGGGGTCTGTTCGGCGCTGCGTTCGGTCCGACCATTCTGTTGTCGCTGTTCTGGAAACGTTTCAACTTTGCCGGTGCGCTGGCGGGCATTCTGACGGGCGCGGTTGTGGATATTGCGTGGCTGGTATTCCTCAACGACGGTCTGGGCCTGCTTGGACTTGAGAATCCGTTGGGTGTCTATGAGATTTTGCCGGGCTTTGTGGTCGGCATGCTCGCCGCTGTTGTGGTAACGCTTTGCACGAAAGCTCCCTCCAAAGAGGTGGAAGAGCTGTTTGACAGCGCAGTGAACTACGCGGAATAAGTATCGAGTTGTAAAAAGGGCCGTGCAATACGCACGACCCTTTTTTGCTTTTTTTAACAAAATGCAAAAAAACTCTTGACTTTTCGAGGGGTTTTTCTTATAGTGGTAATCAGTTCTCTTTATAATATATATTAAAGAGGTGCATCTAAGGCAAAAACCATATAAGCCGTATACAGACGCTTGCCGCAGTCACGATTATGATG
>JAZURB010000135.1:0-5929 GCA_045605945.1 Acutalibacteraceae bacterium | reverse complement strand
ACTTCCTGAAGAGGGGTAAGGTATTGCCTCCCCCTAATACCATTTTGCACCCCCTAACCTCAAAAGGGGGTGCATTTGTATCAAAATTAGGGATAGTCTTCATAAAAAACGACAAGTTTCAACAGGAACTTGTCGTTTTTCAATGATATCCGTTCCTTGTGGAACAGGTGATATATCTTCGATATGATATCGCTCTGCGAGCGATGATATATGCCTTCGGCATATGAAGGAACGGATATTATATCATATTTGCAGAGCAAATATATCATACGGCAACGCCGTATATCATATCGCGCAAGCGATATATCATTGAAAAGTACTGTAATCTGTGGTATACTTAGTTCAACAACTTGAATTTGTGGAGGTGTTCTACATGTTCAGCATTACTGTTGATGACGTCATTAAGGTTTACGATCATCTGAAAGACAGGTACGATTTAATCTTGACCACTACTTCTGCGCTGGATGCGGGTTTTACGATAGATTGCTCTATCATTGTAGGCAAAGCCCATAATCAGGTCATTGAATTGTACGAAGATGGCGGAGACTTTGTTTTGGATGTGATGGATGCAGAACAAACAAAGGGCACGCATTGGCACCCCAACGATGTAGAGGGCGCTGTGGATTGTATTGTAGAGTTCATGGAAGGTAAATCCGATTATAAAATGTCTCCCTTTAGTCAAGTATAGATTTTTAGCAAACCCACTACTTTTCATTGCTCTCATGCAAAAAGAGGCGCTGTCATTTTAAGACAGCGCCTCTTTTTTATTAAAATGCCAACCGATATATGACATAAATCAATGCCATGTGCAGCGGATAAAACGCATACACGCTGTATTGCCACCATTTGCTGCGGATGTAGCGCTTGCCGTTATACATCCAAATTGGGATCAGCGCCAACACGCCGAAGCCTTGAATGGGGAAGAAATATTCGTGGCTTCCCAGCGGAATGATGATCGACTGACCCTTGAAGAACACGATATACATCAGTATGAGCGCCACGGCTTGACAAACCCACGCCAATTTAAAATGACGAAACACATAAAACACGATGATCGTTAAAACGCCGATCAAGCCGTAATCGGTAAAGGTAATCATGCTCAGCAGTAAACACCCGACGACGATCAACGCGCTGAGCAAACCGCGCTTGAGCGTGCGTGTTTTCTTGAACTTATCGATCGCGCGAATGCACATGAGTCCCAGCAACATCGTAAACAGTACATTTTGGTGGAAGGGGAAAAACCACGATCCCGCCATGATAAAGTTAAACGGGATCTCGGAGATCAGACCGAACACGAGCAACCGCAACGCATATTTCTTGAAGTTGGAAGTGTGCGTATAGCCCTCGGCGATCAAAAAAGCGAAAATCGGGAATGTCAATCGTCCGACAATATTCATCCACTGATTATCCGGAACAATCGTTGCCCACAAATGATCGAGCACCATACACACCATTGCCAGGATTTTCAGCATATCCGCCGAGATACATTTCAGGGATTTCATACAATCGCCTCCCGCTATAGTGTAAGATCAGTATACCATATGAAAAAAAGAATAGCAAGAAGAGGCTGCCGCGATTGTGCGACAGCCTCTTAATGGTAAGCCTTATTCTTCGGGAGCGGTTTCTTCCTGCGGTGCAGGCTCATCTTCCGCTGCAACTTTCTCTTCGACTTCCGCATCCGCTGCGGAAGCGTTCTTGCGCTTGCGCAAGATAAACCAAGCAGCGCCGCCTACGAGAACCACTGCCGCAGCCGCGATCACGATCACAAGCACGGTCGAAAGCGGGGCAGAGGAGGCATCACCGCTCGTCGTCGGAGCAACGACCGATGCCACACCGTATTGCACGCAGGCGATCTGTTCGGCACGGTACAAATCACCCAGCAGTGCATCGCGCGCCTGTTCGTTGTTCACGTTGGTGATCGCCTTATAAAGCGCTTTCAGCTCGCGCTCGCCGATCATGCCGTCTTCCGCGGAATCTTGCGCATCCTCAGCAGCATCTTTCACAGCGTCAGCTTCTGCAGCGCTCATGCCGCCGAGCGGCACGATGATTTGATCGATACGATCGATCAAATAGTTAAGCGCCGTTTCAACGGCGTCGTCCATATCGAGGAACGGTGTGATTGCTTCCTCGCGATAGACGGTTTTCTTAACAGCGGCAGGCACCTGATCGGACATGTAGGTGTTTGCTTCAAAATAGCAATCGCCGTATGCACCGTAGAGGTTATCCTCGCGAGCTTGGCGTTCGAGCTCCGGCGCGCCGAGGAAATCGGTTTGTGCGCCCAGACCCGTCACCACCATGCATTTCTCGCCCGCCAGTTCGATGGACTTGCAAATATCCTCACCGTAACCGTCGCCGTAAGCCATCGGGTGCAGGATATCGAGCAGACCTTCCTCCAGCCACAGGGGGAAATCCTGATAAACCGCATCGGAAGCATGCTCAAACGGGAAAGCAACATCGGCGGCAAGAAGCATATCGGGGGCTTCTTCGTCGATCAAATCGCGAATATCGCGCACCCACTGCGTCACGCAGTCGCGGCGGAATTGGCACCAATCCTCCCAATAATCGGCGCGGGGATCAAATTCGGGAGTCACACCGTAGCCATGCGCTTTTTCGAAGCCGGCAAACGCTGCCTCGGTGTAACCGAAATCGGTGTCGTGGGATTTGGCATAATAGCGGATGTAATCCATTTCGAAGCAATCGATGTCATAGGTGGTGATGATGTAGCGATAGAACTCCATCATATATTCACGCGCATCATCGTTTGCGGGATCGATCATCATGAAGCCGTCTTTGTTATACGGCATATCGTGTTGGCTGAGCGACAACCATTCGGGTTTTTGACCCGTCACGGTGTTGGTCTCATAGTTGGGATCTGCCAAATTACCGACGCACAAAATCGGCATCCACAAGTGGCATTCCATGTCGAATTTGTGGCAAGCATCGATATAGGCTTGCAACACATCGTAGTTGAACGACGGATGACGCGCAAACAAGCTGTCCTCAGGGATCTCCATGATCACGCCGTTTTCAAACCAACCCTCAACGCACACAAAGTTGATACCGGCTTTGTGCAGACGCTCCACAAAGGTTTCCACCTCGGCGGCGGTGCGTTGCGACGGGCGGAGCCAGGCACCGCGATATTGCACGGTATAGCTGTCGCAAAGACCGTTGCACAGCACGTCGGCGCGCTCGATCACTTCGTCACAGCCGTCGGCAAAATCGTTTTCATCGCCGCCGTTTTCGAAATCGGCAAGCAAGTCTTGATAGGTCGCGCTCGCATCATCCAGCTCCGCTTGCGCCGCATCGTAATCGGCGAAAACGAACGCTTCCTTAGCGGCGTCGATCGCGCCTTGTGCGCTCTCGATTGCATAGGTGACGGCTTTTTTGAGACCCTCTGCGCTGTAGGTGAAAACGACATTGAGTGTCTCGGGATCGTATTCCACCGTCATGCCTTTGGTCAGCTTCAGCTTCATCCATTTCGCGGGTGCGCCGTGGATCGAGACGATATAGCCGTTTTCGGGAATAACCGAGTTGTTGCCGCCGAGCTTTGTAACAATATCGTTCTCAATAACGACCTCATAACCGTATTCGCTCGTTTGTGTCGAAGTACCGAATTCGGGCGTATAAATGATCATCTTATCGTTGTCGCGCGGGATATCCACGCCGTCGGCGGGGTTGTCAAACGAATAAAACGGCGAACCCAGATCTAACGGCTTATCCGATACGGTAAGCTGTGAGGTGCGACGGTTGTAATACACATAGTCGCCGACCTGAATATTATCCTTGATCCAGGTTTTCATCATCTTGCCGTTGGGGTTTTCTTCGTCATCATGACCCGACACGACAAAGCCGTTTTCGGGAATGCGGGCATTACCTTTGATAATGCTGATCACGCGGTTTTTGCTGACAACGGCTTCCACACCCCATTGGTTGGTGCCCGTATACACGCCGTAATCGTCGGTGTATACGATCAGCTTGCCGGCGTCACGCGTGCAGTTGCTGCCGCCGACCTCAATTTGTAGTTCTTCTGCCGAAGCCATAAGGCTGCACGGCAGCATTGCGATCAACATCACGACCGCGAGCATAACAATTCCGATTTTTTTCAAAGAAATCACTCCTTGCTTTTTCGCTAAGGGTTCACCATTATCAAGTATACAGGAAAACTTAAAAAAAAACAAGTCCCCTGCTTTTTGCAGGGGACTAAATGTTTTCTTTAACCCATCATCAATTCGGAGATGATATCCAGCACTTTTTGATAGCAGCCGCCGCAACCGGTGGAACAGGAAGTGACCTTTTGCACATCGTTAAAGGCATCCAGCACCGTATCGAACTTTGCGTGCGTATCCAGCGCGTCGGCAATTTGTGCGAACGATACTTGCTTACAATGACAAACCGTATAATTTTCTTGCATGGATATACCCTCCTTCATGGTGAATGATTAGCCGAAATAACGCTCCAGCAGACCCTTGAGCGCCTTGCCGTGGCGAGCCTCGTCGCGCGCCATCTCGTGCACGGTGTCGTGGATCGCATCGAGGCCGTTCTTCTTCGCACACAGCGCCAGATCGAACTTGCCCTGCGTGGCACCGAACTCGCAGTCCACGCGCCATGCGAGGTTTTCTTTGGTGGAGGCTTTCATGTTGGGCTCCAGCGTCGAGCCGAGCAGCTCGGCAAATTTCGCCGCATGCTCCGCCTCTTCATAAGCCGCTTTTTCCCAATACAGGCCGATCTCGGGATAGCCTTCGCGATGCGCGATGCGCGCCATGCACAGGTACATACCGACCTCGCTGCATTCGCCGTTGAAGTTGGCTTTCAGCTGCTCAAGGATATACGCTTTATCTTCCGCGGAGATATCGGCGTTGTTCTCAACCGTCTTGGAATAGACACCGAACTCATGCTCGGCAGCGAGCGCGGCATCTTCGGCCATCTCGGTGAATTTCGAACCGGGGACACCGCACAGGGGGCAAGCCGCGGGGGCTTCGTCACCGGAATGGACATAACCGCAAACAGGGCAAACAAACTTTTTCATAAATGATTTCCTCCTAGAAATAATAGTCGATGTTTATATACCGAAAGCGCTTGGCGCTTTGGAGACGAGATTATACAGGTTGACATTCGCGGCAAACGCCGGTGAAAAACACATCCTGCCGAGACACGGCAAAGCCGTCGGGGATCAGCGCGGCAATAACGTCCGCGGGGAAAGCGAAATCGAGCAGTCTGCCGCATTGTTCGCAGCGACAATGACCGTGATCGGCAGGATTGCCGTCAAAATGTTGTTCGTTCGGGTCGATGGTCACCACCCGAACGAGCCCCGCTTCCATTAACGCTTTGAGCGAATTGTAAATCGTGGTGCGGGAGAAGGTGGGATAATCTTTTACGAGCGCCTCATAGATCGCGTCGGCGTTCGGATGCGTGCGGTGCGTGTCCAAATATTGATAAACCGCCAAGCGTTGCGGTGTGGGCCGCACGCCGTTTTCTTGCAGGATCTGTGCGTAACCGAGACTGTCCATGATGCGCCTCCTTTTCAAGCGATTTCAAGTTTGTACTGATTACAAATTTAATATATCACAACCTTTGCAGTTTGTCAACGCTTTTTTTAAAAAAATTTGCGAAATTTGTTTCTGTCGGCGTGTGCGTCCGTTCGCCCTCTTGTCAATTGCCGAAAAATATGCTATGCTATGTACAATACCTTATATATACGAAATGGGGGATCGAAATGCCAAGGCGAATAATCGCTGCGGCGGTATGTTTGGTGCTGCTGCTGTCCTTTTTCGGCTGTACGCCCGATCGCGGCAAGTGGAAGCCGTCAAAATACCTGGAGATTATGGAAACCGAATCGCCGCAGGTGGTGGATATGTTCCCGGCGCTCCCCGATAAAAGAAGTCGGAGGCCAAGCGGTCTTAGGAAGACAAGGCACTTCCACAACTCCTTG
>JAZURB010000134.1:0-2468 GCA_045605945.1 Acutalibacteraceae bacterium | reverse complement strand
ATTCGCCGTATATACGGCGAGGATGTGCCGATAGTGATCGGCGGCTTGGAGGCTTCGCTTCGTCGCTTTGCCCATTATGATTATTGGGACGATGCGCTGCGCCCGTCTATTCTTGAGGACAGCGGTGCGAATATTTTGATTTACGGTATGGGCGAAAATCAAACGATTGCCATTGCCAACCGTTTAAAAAGCGGCGAAAATGTAAAAAATATTACCGATATCAAAGGCACCTGCGTTATGATTTCGACCGAGAATTACACACCGCGTGCCTGTGCGGAATGTCCGACCTATGAGCAGGTTTGTGCCGATAAAACGCAATATGCGATTTCCTGCCGTATTCAGCAGGATGAGCAGGATGCCGTCGTTGGTAAAACCGTTATCCAACGGCACGGCAATCGTATTCTGGTGCAAAACCCGCCCATGCCGCCGCTGACAACGGAGGAAATGGATCGGGTATACGAACTGCCTTACGAACGCCGTTGGCACCCGTCATACGATGAGGCTGGCGGCGTGCCGGGTATCGAAGAAGTGCAGTTTTCCATTACGCACAATCGCGGTTGCTTCGGCGCGTGCAATTTCTGTTCGCTTGCATTCCACCAAGGACGGCAGATTGCCTGTCGCAGCGAGGAATCGGTAATTCGCGAGGCGAAAAAACTCATCGCCATGCCCGAATTTAAGGGCTATATTCACGATGTCGGCGGCCCGACGGCGAATTTTCGCTGTTCTTCCTGCAAAAAGCAGGAAACCTTAGGACTTTGTAAAGGCAAAAAATGCCTCGCACCTGCACCGTGTAAAGCGCTGCAGGTCGATCACACCGCATATTTGCATATGCTGCGTCGACTGCGCGCACTCGACGGCGTTAAGAAGGTGTTTATCCGTTCGGGTATTCGCTTTGATTATCTCATGTGCGATCCCGATGACACCTTTTTCAAAGAGCTTGTCAAGCATCACATCAGCGGCCAGCTGAAAGTTGCTCCCGAGCATTGCTCGGCAGGTGTGCTGTCTTGTATGGGAAAGCCGCCGATCGCTACCTACAAAGCGTTCCAAAAGCGTTTTTATGAACTCACCCAAAGCATCGGCAAAAAGCAATATCTCGTGCCGTATCTGATGTCATCGCATCCGGGCAGCACGATCAAGGACGCGATCGAGTTGTCGCTGTTTCTTAAAAAAGAAGGACTGCATCCTGAGCAGGTGCAGGATTTCTATCCCACACCCGGCACGATCTCGACCTGTATGTTTTATACCGGTCTTGACCCCTACACCTTAAAACCTGTCTATGTGCCGCGCACACCGCAGGAAAAAGCGCGTCAACGCGCATTGCTGCAGTATTTCAAACCTGAAAATCGCCAAATCGTGCTGGAAGCGCTGCGCTCGGCAGGACGATACGATCTTATCGGTAACGGGCCGAACTGCCTTGTGAAGGACGATCGTCCGCATAAGCCGCAAACACCCAAAAAGGTCGTCCACACGCCTCGTCGCCATAAAACACAAAAACGAACAAGGAAATGATGTATGTTACATTTCGAACCGATAACCAAAGAAAGTGTTGCTGTTATTGCACCGTATCTGTTTGAAAATCGCGGTCGTCTTTGCGATTTCACAGCGATCAATCTCTATCTCTGGGCGGGATATTTTTACAAGGCCTATACGATCGAGGACGAGATGCTGTATCTTCAGCTGCTCGCGGGTGACGGCAAGATCGCCTATGCCGTGCCGCGCGGTAACGGGGATACAGAGGCAGCGTTGCGTCGCTTGAAATCCTATACGGATCAAGCAAACGAGGCGCTTTTGCTTTCGCTGGTATGTGAGGAGGAGCTGGCACTTGTTCGCCGTGTGTTCGGCGAAAAGCTTGCCGTGTCATCCAAACGCAAATGGTGTGACTATGTGTATGATGCCAAGATGATGGCAGCGTTTGCAGGCAGTGCTTATGCCAAGCAACGTAATCATAAACGGCGGTTTGAACGGCAGTATCCGCATCATCGTGTTGAACGGCTGACCAAAGCACACATTCCGGAAGTATGCGCATTTTTGCAGCGCTTTTCCGATATGCGCGGCAAAGAAGACGATCTGGCGGAGCAGGAAATTGCCGTCACGCAAACAGCGCTGTTTCGCATGGAAGAGATCGGATTGTTTGGTACGGTACTGTTTGTGGATGATTTGCTTGTCGGCTTTTCGGCGGGCAGCCGTTCGGCAGATACCCTGTATGTGCATCTTGAAAAAGCCGATACGGCGTTTGACGGTGTTTATCAAATGCTTGTTTTTGCATTTGCCTCGATGTATACGACGGAGGATATCGTGTATATAAACCGCGAAGAGGATTGCGGAGACGAAGGGCTTCGCCGTTCGAAACTTGCGTATCACCCGATTGCGCTGCTGGAAAAATACAATGTTTCGCTAAATGATTGAAAAAGCGCGCTGATTGTGCTATACTCGAAAAAATAGGTTCTACAAGTCGGAGGCCAAGCGGT
>JAZURB010000133.1:0-13038 GCA_045605945.1 Acutalibacteraceae bacterium | reverse complement strand
GGATGGATACGCCGTCAAACACCAAACGAACGGTTGCTTCGTCGGGACTTTCCACACGCAGCTGTCCGTCGGAAAGCGCACCTCTCACCACATAGATGCCGCCCGCTTGCACGGTGACAACATTCTTTTCCGCGACAGCGCCCGCACCCGCAACGGCGGATGCGCCGTCTGCCAAGGTGATCACCGTGGCAGACGTGATATCGGGCGCACCGTTTTTATCCTCGTCCTCCCACACGGCGTTGACCGTGACCGATGCATCGGATACAGCGGTGGTCGGTGCGGTCGGTGCGGACGAGGGGGCTGTCGGAGTATCGGCGGTGCAACCGCTGAGCAAAAGCAATGCCGACAGGAAACCTGTCGACATCGCGGATACAATCTTTTTCAAATGGGTCACTTCCCTAAGTGAGATTACAGTTGCTCGTTCACGGGGACATAACGCGAGCAGACGATCGTCATGTTGCCGTTGCGGCAACGAATCGCGTCAATCATCTCTTTTTCACGCGCAATATCCTTAAGAACGATGATATACCGCACCTCAAACATACTGCCCAAATTGGTGGTTTTTACTCGCTCGATCTCGTGCGACGATGTATATTCTTCAAAAATATCATCAAACACTTGCGTATAATCCAGATCCTCAGGCATCACGACACGCAGGATCTTTTCCTGTTTTTTGCCCGCACCGAGCGGCAGTTTGCCGAGCAGCACCAGCACGATCGACACCACCACGGTGAAGAACAGCGCAAACACCAAATAGCCTTGCGCGGTAGCAAGGCCGATCGCCATGGCAAGGAAAATGAAGCTGATCTCTCTCGCGCTGCCGGGTACCGAACGAAAACGCACCAAGCTGAAAGCACCCATAACCGCAATGCCCGCACCCACGGGATTGACCGCACCGTTGACCATCATGATAACGGTTTGCACGATCACAGGCAGCACAACAAGCGCGACGGCAAGCGGCTTGGAGCCGCGCCCGCCCAACCAATAGGCGACAGCGACAATGAAGCCGAGAACCAGCGAGACACCGATGCAAAGCAACATCTGCTGCACGGTCATGCCGCCCGAAGCGGTAGTGTCTAAGATACTTGTGAACATAACGGTTCCTCCCTGTTGCGGCGCAATTTTTCGAAATTCTTTGTGTAAATGCGTCCGTATTTTGAAAACGATGTCGGATAAATTTTCAACGCCGTCAAAGCCTGCGTCAGCCACAGCGGCATGGCGCCGGGAGCTTTGATCTCCATAAGGCGGATATCTTCTTCCTCAAGAAGCGACTCACCGTCGGGTGCAGCGGATAAATCCAAACAATCGGTGCGGCTGCGGATGTTACAATCAAAGGTGACGCGAAGTCCCTTTTCTTCGCCCGCACCGCTCAGCGCAGTACGATCGTATGCCAAAAAGAGCTTCGGCTTACAATCGTAAAACTTGATGAAATAATCGATCTCGCGAAAAATCTGCCCGCAATCGGACGGCGGCGGTGTGCCGTTTTGCAGATACGCTTTGATCTCGCCGTAGGGCGCTTTTATGCGGCGTTTATACACCACGCCCTTGAATTTCTTTTTGATTTCCAAAAACACCTTATCCTCATCGGACACAGCGCCGTAAGAGCGCAAACGGAGCTTTTCTTTATATTCGGGCTTTTCAATCGAGCGACGAATCAAATCATTATGCTCGGTGTCAAAATACAGATTGCATACGGTGTATTCCTCATACTTGTCCGGTTTCATATGCTCATCGAGAATCGGTCGCAGGGCACGGTACTGCGCATCGGTGAGCAAATATTTCTTTTCCGTGCGCTGAAAAGTCAAACCTTTTGCCATACCGTCCCCTCCTTTTCCGTTTATTTTACAACCACTCTATGCATATCGTATGATTATTTTGTGAAGATCGGGTGTTCTTTTAAAAAGCGGGAGAACAGTTCCCTGCTCTCCCGCTTCGGAGCATTATCCCTTGAGCAACGCGCGATACATACGAATATATTCGTTCGCGGAACGACCCCAGCTGAAGTCGGTTTCCATGGCGCGTTTCACAAGAATCGGCCAATCCTCTTTATTCGCGTAAGCGCCCAGCGCTCTGCAGATCGCGCCGTACATATCGTCAGCATTGTAGGTGCAGAAGGTGAAGCCGAAGCCGTTTTCTTCGCCGCAATCGATGATCGAGTCCTTCAGACCGCCCGTTGCACGCACAACAGGCAGTGTGCCGTAACGGCTGGCAACCATTTGCGACAAGCCGCAAGGCTCGCTCTTCGAGGGCATCAGGAAGATATCCGAGCCCGCATAGATCTTACGCGCCAGCTCCGGCACAAAGCCCGAGCAGTAGCAGAACTTCTCGGGATAGTTTGCCTGCATCTCGCGGAAGAAGTTTTCATACACCCAATCGCCCGAGCCGAGAACGACCATTTGGACATCCTCCTGCAGCAGACGGTTCATGACATACTGCACCAAATCCAGACCCTTATGCGACACAAGACGGGTGACCATTGAGATCATCGGCACATCGGCGCGCACAGGCAGGCACAAACGCTCTTGCAGCGCTTTTTTGTTCACCGCTTTGCCCGCCATATCATCGACGCTGTAGTTCGCATAGATATTTTGGTCGGTTTCGGGATCGTAGCCCACGGTATCAATACCGTTGAGGATACCCGACAGTTTCCACTGACGCGCTTTCAAAATCGGATCCATATGATGCGAGAACCACGGATCGAGGATCTCCTGCGCATAGGTCGGGCTGACGGTGGTGACGCGATGCGCGGATTCGATCGCGCCCTTCATCAGGTTGATGCAGCCGTCCTGCTCCACAATGGAGGAAGCCCACTGCGGCAGACCGAACACATCTTCCATGATCTCCAGACCGTATTGACCTTGGTACTGGATATTGTGAATGGTGAACACCGTTTTGATGTTCTCATAACCCGGCTGGTTAGCATAGAACAGGTTATAGTAGATCGGCACCAGCGCCGTCTGCCAATCGTTCGCATGCAGAACATCGGGTTTGAAATCGATATATTTGAGGATCTCCAGCACCGCGCGAGAGAAGAACGCATAGCGCTCCGCATCGTCGTAATGACCGTAGAGACCTTCACGCTTGAAGTAATACTGGTTGTCGATCAGATAGTAGATCACGCCGTCGAGCTTTGCCTCGAACACACCGCAATATTGACGGCGCCACGCCACCGGCACGGACAGGCTGCACAAGAATGTCATCTTATCGCGCAAATTCTGCGGCACACAATCATACAACGGCATGACCACGCGGCATCCGATCAAGCGTTGGCGCATAGCACGCGGGAGCGAGCCCGCCACATCTGCCAAGCCGCCCGAAGCGGCAAACGGCAACGCCTCGCTGGCTGCATATAATACTTTCATAAATCAGACTCCTTTTTCGTTCTCGGCACGGGGTATGCCCCACGACACCTTTTACACGATGGAATTTTTGTCAATATAAATCGGGAAGCTGGCAAAACCCTTAAGCGCGCGTTTCTCTTTAACAAGAACATCCTTATCGAGAATGACGCTGTCGAGATTCGTATCGCCCGAGATGACGGCGCCCTGCATCACGATGCAGTTTTCCACCACAGCGCCCGCACCGATTTTCACGTTACGGAAAATGATGGAGTTTTTCACCGTACCGTCAATGCTCGAGCCGTCCGCTACCAACGAGTTGGAGACCGCAGACTCCAGACCGTACATAGCGGGGCAGCAATCGCGCACCTTCGTGTAGATCACGCGATCGGCACGGAACAGGTTGTTGCGCTTCTCGCCGTCCAACATTGCCATGTTAGCGGCATAATACGTCGCCAGCGAAGAGATAACGAGCGCCTGCTCGGTCACTTCGTAACCCACAATGTTCAGATCGGCAACGCCACGCTGCAGAATATCGCGCTCGAAATGCATGAGATTATGCGCCGCAGCGGTACGCACCAGACGGCACAGCAGATCCTTGCGCAGGACATACAGACCGATGCCGAAAGCGCCTTCGCCCGTCAGGCGGTTGCCGATGGCAATATCGGTGATGCGATCGTTATCGCCGACGGTGATTTCCATGGTGTTATCCATGCAGGGCAGTTCACCCTTCAGATAACCGACGGTGATATCCGCGCCCGACGCGATGTGCGTATTGATAAATTTCTTCATGTCGATGTTCGCGACCACATGGCAGTCAGACATAACGACATATTCCTCTTTCGAGTTGGCAAAGAAAGCTTCCATGCCCGCAAGGCTCGCCACACGACCCGAATAACTCTCATCGGTTGCGCCGAACGGCGGCAGAATATAGAGGCCCTCGTTTTTACGGGACAAATCCCATGCCTTACCCGAACCGAGGTGATCCATCAAGGATTGATAGTTGCTCTTGGTGACAACGCCCACTTTCGAAATGCCGGCATTGACCATATTGGACAGCGTGAAGTCGATCAAACGATAGCGACCTGCAAACGGCACCGAGCCGAGCGCACGGATCGAGGTGAGGTCACGCAGCGCCTCTTCGTGCATATTCGGAAAAATCAAACCCATAACATTGGTTTTACGCATGATCACTCATCTCCTTTCACATCGGCATCGATCATGGCTTTCGCCTTAACCTTCGCACCGTCATACACTTTAACACCCTTTGCGACAACCGCAACACCCCAATCGGCAAGATTGTCCATATCTTCGGGGCGCTCACCGACAACGGCATTCTCGCCGATATCGACGTTTTCGGCGACGATGGCGTATTGCACCTTCGCACCCTTACGCACATGCGCACCGGGCATCAAGATGGAATCGTAAATCACAGCGCCTTCTTCCACGGTAACACCGGGGAACAACACCGAGAATTCGCACTCGCCGTAGACATTGCAGCCCTCGGAAATAGAGCTGTTTTGCACCTTCGCGCTGTCGGCAATGTAGTGCGGCGGCAGACCCGCGTTGCGGGAATAGATGCGCCACTCGCGGTCGGAAAGATCCAGCGGCACTTTCGGGTTGAGAATGTCCATATTGGCTTCCCACAAGCTGTCGATCGTGCCGACATCTTTCCAATAGCCTTCGAAGCGATAGGCAAACATTCTCTCGCCTGCTTCGAGCATGGCGGGGAGAACGTTCTTACCGAAGTCGTTTTCGGAAGCCTCGTTCGCCTCGTCCTCGACGAGATACTTGCGCATCTTCTTCCAGTTGAACACATAGATACCCATGGAAGCGAGGTTGCTCTTCGGCACAGCGGGTTTCTCGTCAAACTCATAGATCGAGCCGTCGGGATTGGTGTTGAGGATACCGAAGCGGCTTGCCTCTTCCATCTCGACCTCGATAACCGCGATGGTGCAATCCGCATTGTTCTTGCGGTGCGCCTCGATCATCTTGGAATAATCCATCTTGTAGATGTGGTCGCCCGACAGGACAAGCACATACTCGGGATCATAGCGCTCGATGAACGCGATGTTTTGGTAGATCGCGTTGGCGGTACCTTTGTACCAATCGGCGCCCTTGTTGCGCTGGTACGGCGGCAGTACATGCACGCCCGCGCCCGCACGGTCGAGATCCCACGGCATACCCGAGCCGATATACTCGTTCAGTTCGAGCGGCTGATACTGGGTCAGCACGCCGACCGTCTCAATGCCGGAGTTGATGCAGTTAGAGAGCGGGAAGTCGATGATGCGATATTTACCGCCGTAAGGCACGGCGGGCTTGGCGATGTTGCTGGTCAGCGCATAGAGACGGCTTCCCTGTCCGCCTGCGAGCAGCATGGCCACACATTCCTGTTTACGAAACATAGATGTCAATCCCCTTTCGGTTTATTTTTCGGTTTTGGTTGCCGCTTTGCGCGATGTGGCTTTTTTGCGCAAAACAGGCGGATTTTTTTCTTTTTCCAACTGGATATACATGACCGACAGCGGCGGGACCGTCAATTCCAGCGACTGCTTGAAGCCGTGCATGGGTTCGAGATCCGTTTCCTTGCTGCCGTTCGTCACGCCGGTGCCGCCAAAGGCGACATCGTCGGTATTGAACACCTCGCGGTAAACACCGTAGGTGGGCACGCCGATGCGATAGTGTTCACGCTTGACCGGATTGAAATTGCACAGGATGATCGTTTCCTTGCCCTTGCGGTCGATACGACGGAACACGATGATGCTTTGAGAATAATCGTCGTGAGCGATCCAAGAAAAGCCTTCCCACGAGAAATCGTTTTCCCACAGCGTCGGGTTGTCCAAATAGAACTTATTGAGCGATTTGGTGAAGTGATGGAACTGACGGTGCGCATCGTAATCGAGCAGCAACCAGTCGAGCTCCGATTGATAATCCCACTCCTTGAACTGTGCAAACTCACTGCCCATGAACAGGAGCTTCTTGCCGGGATGCGCCATCATGTAACCGAGGAAGGTGCGCGCTTCGGCAAACTTCTCTTCGTAGTTGCCGGGCATCTTGTTGATAAGCGAGCCCTTACCGTGCACAACCTCGTCATGCGAAATCGGCAGCACAAAGTTTTCGGAGAAGGCGTAGAAGAACGAGAAGGTCAGACTGTCGTGATTGCCTTTGCGGAACAAGGGATCGAGCGACATGTAACGCAGCATATCGTTCATCCAACCCATGTTCCACTTATAGTTGAAACCGAGACCGCCGTCTCCCGTCGGGCGGGAAACCATGGGCCATGCCGTCGATTCTTCGGCGATCATCATGACCTGCGGATATTGCGAGAAGATTGCTTCGTTGAGCAAGCGCAGGAATTCCACCGCTTCGAGGTTTTCCTTGCCGCCGTATTTATTCGGGATCCACTGTCCGTGTTCGCGGTTATAATCCAGATAGAGCATCGAAGCGACCGCATCCACGCGCAAGCCGTCCACATGGAATTGATCCAACCAATACATGGCGTTGGAGATGAGGAAGTTGCGCACTTCGTAGCGACCGTAATCAAATACGCAGGTGCCCCATTCTTTATGCTCACCCTTGCGGGGATCGGCATATTCATAGCACGGCGTACCGTCAAAACGGAATAAACCCGCCGCATCGCGCGGGAAATGCGCGGGCACCCAGTCCATGATCACGCCGATGTTCGCCTGGTGGCAGCGGTCAATGAACTTCATAAATTGTTCGGGTGTGCCGTAACGCGAGGTGGGTGCGTAATACCCCGTTACCTGATAACCCCACGAGCCGTCATACGGATATTCCGACATCGGCAGCAGCTCGATGTGCGTGTAGCCCATCTCCTTGACATAAGGAATGAGTTCTTCCGCAAGCTTATCATAGCTGAAGGTGTTACCGTCCTCATAGCGACGCCACGAACCGGCATGTACCTCATAGATATTCACAGGGCAATCGTAAATAGACCGCTTGTTTTTATCTTCGATCCATTTTGCATCGCCCCACTGATAGCTATCGGGGGAATAAATCTTCGAAGCCGTGTCGGGACGCGTTTCGGTATGCGTGCCGTAAGGATCCGCTTTCATGAGCTCGACACCGTCGGCGGTGCATACCCAATACTTGTACGAATCGTATTCCTTCACGCCGGAAACTGCCGTTTCCCACACGCCGTCCGCTCGACGGGTCATCGGGTGGCGGCGGGGATCCCAATCGTTGAAATCACCGACCACGGAGACCGCGCGCGCATTCGGCGCCCACACGCGAAAACGATACGACAAATCGTTTTCCTTGTGACAGCCCATTTCCAAATACGCACGGCAGTCAAAGCCTTTGTAGCGGAACGGGGCAAATTTTTCAGCCATCGTCGTCACACCTTTCCGGTAGAAATTGGCACTAAGGCACAATACTCCACAATTTCACGATACCATTGTACCGCTATTCCGCCGAAAATGCAAGTGGTTTTGTGTATTTTCTTATAAGATTTTTTTGCCGATTTATCATTTATTAGTTAAATTGCACTAATACAAGTCGCTATCCCTGTATAGATTTTAACATCCGTCGCGCATAATTTATGTGCAGGCGGCATACCGTGATAAAAACCCTTTTGAAGGATGGTGCTGATACAATGAACGAGCCGCAACCTTTCCCCCACCAAATCATTCTCAGCGATCGGCGGACGCTGACAGTCACAGGTGTAACCGACATCGACACTTTTGACGACACTGCCGTCGTGCTCAAAACCTCTCTCGGTATACTAACGATCAACGGGATGGCATTGCAAGTGAAACACGCGAATGTGGAGACGGGTGACTTGAGCGTTGAGGGTACGATCGATACGATCGCCTATGCACCCACGCCTGCACCGAAAGGACATTGGCTGCGGCGGATGTTCCGCTGACGGGGGATTGCTTATGATGCAATCAAACCTTGAACAGCTGTGGCAGATATTCGCCTGTCTGGGCTGCGGCGTGTGGCTCGGTTGCGGATACGACCTGTTGCGCGCCTATCGGCTATGGCGGGGATGCGGCAAACACATTGTTTTTTTGCAGGATACGGTGTATGTTCTCTTTGCAACCGTTTGCTTATTTCTGTTCACATTGGCGGTCAACGGCGGCGAGTTGCGCCCCGATATTCTGTTATCTGTCATGTTGGGATTTTGGCTTTGCCGCCGCACGGCAGGGCGGCTTTTTATCGCCGCGACACGCGCAGCCAAGCAATTTGCAGCGCCGCTTGCACACATCGGCGTTCAAATCGGCGATTTCACCGCGAATTTCACGAAAAAAATCATGTTTTTTTCAAAAAAGGGGTTGCGCCGTCTCTCCTTAATGTTGTATAATATGTACCGAAAATAAGCAATTTTCGATATATCGTTTACATACCCCTTTCATCAGAACAGAAAGGATGTTCACCTTGAAGATCAAACTGAAGGAAAAACAAGGCGTTTTCCTGCGTATCGCGCTCATCGCGCTGCTGATCTGGTTTTTGATCTCGGTGTTGCAGCTTCGTATTGAAATCGGCGACAAGCAAGCAGCGCTTGCGGAGCTCACCGCGCAAATCAATACACAGCAACGCATCAACGAAGAGCTCGAAGGCGAAAATGCCAATGACGATTTATATTTGGAGCAGCATGCTCGCGACAACGGGCTTGCCAAACCCGGCGAAAGCATTTACAAAGAAGTGCCGGGCAACTGATCAAGGCATCTTAACTCACCGCATGCGGGTGAGATCACAGGAGGATTTTAAACAGTGCAAATCGAGGTAGGAGCCGTCTTAGAGGGCAAAGTAACAGGTATTACCAAATTCGGTGCATTTGTGGAACTGGAACCCGGCAAAACCGGTATGGTCCACATTTCCGAGGTTGCCAACACCTATGTTAAGGAAATCACCGATCACATCGAAGAGGGGCAAACCGTTAAAGTGAAGGTCCTCAGCGTAGGCGACGACGGCAAAATCAGTCTGTCGATCAAGAAAGCGGCTCCTCCCGCTCCTCGTCAGCCCCGCCAACCCGCGCCGCAAGCGGGCCGTCCGGGCAACTTCGAATGGCAGTCGTCCACCAGCCGTCGCGGCGGTAACGAGAGCTTTGAGGACATGATGTCGCGCTTTAAGCAAACCAGCGACGAAAAAATGTCCGATCTCAAGCGTTCGGTTGACGGCAAGCACGGCGGCTTCTCTCGCCGCGGTTCGGGCAAGCAACAGCCCCCGCAGATCTAATCGCAATCACTACAAACAACAAGGGGAACCGCCGTCTTTGCACCGAGGTGCAAAGACCCGTTCCCTCTTTTTTCTGTCTATCATCATCGCAAAGGACGAACAAAGCCATGCAAAACACCTATCAATTCTGTGCCCCTTGCCTGTTTGGCTTGGAAGGCATTTTGGGCGACGAGTTGCGTCGCATGGGCGCAAAAAATGTCTGCCCCGAAAACGGCCGCGTGCTGTTTGAAGGCGACGAAGCGATCCTGGTGCGCGCCAATATCCGTTCGCGCTATGCCGAGCGCATTCAATTGCTGATCGGCCGCTTTACGGCGCATACCTTCGACCAGTTGTTTGAAGGCGTGAAAGCGTTGCCGTGGGAACGCTTCATCGGCAAGACCGACCGCTTCCCCGTCAAGGGTTGGGCGCTGCAATCGGCGCTGCATTCGATCCCCGATTGCCAATCCATTGTTAAAAAAGCGGTGGTTGAGCGTCTGAAAAGCCGTTATCGCATCGCATGGTTCGAAGAGTCAGGTGCACTGTATCAAATCCAGTTCACCATTTTGAAAAATGAAGTCACCGTGCTGATCGACACGAGCGGTGCGGGGCTTCACAAGCGCGGTTACCGTCAACTGTCGGGCGGGGCGCCGATCAAAGAAACACTGGCGGCGGCGATCGTGGATGTCACCCGCAGTCGCCTGTCCCCCGTCGTATGCGATCCTTGTTGCGGATCGGGCACCATGCTGATCGAAGCGGCGCTTGCCGCGAAACGCATTGCGCCCGGCATTGCGCGACGGTTTGTTTGTGAAGAATGGTCGCTGGTACCTTACGCGGTCTGGGAAGCGGAGCGGGCTGCCGCCAAGGCAGAGGAGCGCACCGAGCAGGTGTTCACCGCTATCGGCGGCGATCTCGATCCCGCTGCTGTCAAGCTGACACTGGACAACGCTGCCAAGGCGGGTGTCGGTGCACATGTGCAGGCATCCGTTAAGGATCTGCGCGACTTCAAACCTGTCGGTGAGAAAGGTATTGTGCTGTGCAACCCGCCCTACGGCGAGCGCTTATTGGATATCCGCCAAGCACAGGAGATCATCCGCACGCTGGGTAAAGTGTTTGTGCCGCAAAGCGGCTGGCAATACGCCATCATCAGCCCGGACGAGCAGTTCGAAGAGTTGTTCGGCAGACCCGCCAAAAAGCGTCGCAAGCTGTACAACGGTATGTTGCGTTGTCAGCTGTATATATACGATTAAAGGAGCGTGGTGTCGGTGAAGCATGTTTTTATTCTGAACACCGTAGCAGGTAAACATAACGAAGCGGGAGCGCTCGTTCCCGCGATTGAAGCATTCTTCCGTGCCAACAAAGAATACGGCACACCCGAAATCGTGTTCACCGAAGCACCCGGACACGCCACAGCCATCGCAGCGACAGCCTGTGCCGAGGGTAAGCCTGTGCGGTTATATGCCTGCGGCGGTGACGGCACGATCGCCGAAGTGCTGCAGGGCATGCACGATCAGCCGCATGCGCAGCTTGCGTGTGTGCCGTGCGGATCGGGCAACGATTACTTGCGCCTCTTCCCCGATCGCGATTTCAAAAACATCGCCGCTCTTGTCAGCGGCACGCCGCACCCTGTGGATTTAATCGCCTGCGGTGATGCGGTATCGCTCAATATCGCTTGCATGGGCATGGACGCCGATGTCGCGGCAAAAATGGTCAAATATAAGCGCTGGCCGCTGGTGACGGGGCCCATGGCGTACAACCTTGCGATCGCGGATGTGTTTTTCCATCGCATCGGCAAGGAGCTTTCTGTTACGATCGACACGCTGCACGGCGAAGTCAAGCGCGAGGGACGCTATTTCTTTGCGCTCGCCGCCAGCGGACAATATTACGGCGGCGGCTATCACGGCGCACCCATGGCGCGTCCCGACGACGGCATTCTCGATTTTGTGTTGGTGCGTGCCATGTCGCGCTTGGAAGTGCTTAAATTCCTGCCGCGCTATAAAAGCGGCGATTTTCTTGACTTGCCCTATGTCGAGCATTTTCGCGGCACGGCAATGACGGTGCACTGCGATGAAGGCGCGGTGGTTGCGCTGGACGGCGAATGCTTCACCGGCACAAATATGCGCTTTGCACTCGCTGATCACACGGTGCCGTTTATCCTTCCGCAGACAACCGCGATCAAGCAACCGACATTCACAAGCCCACCGTTCAAAGCCGAAAAAGGCAAGCAACCGTGCGGCGCATTTGTGAAAAAAGTATGAAAAATTGATTTGATCCCAAATTTCCCCTTGATTTTTAGGAAAATTCTGCTACAATGGGTTTTAGCACTCAAAACTACCGAGTGCTAAAACCTGTTTGTTATTTGAACCATGATATAGGAGGTAAGTATTATGAACATCAAACCGTTGGCCGATCGCGTTGTTATCCGCATGACCGAAGCGGAAGAAACCACCAAGAGCGGCATCATCCTCGCCGGCTCCGCGAAAGAGAAGCCCCAGGTGGCGGTCGTTGTGGCCGTGGGCCCCGGCGGCGTCGTGGACGGTAAGGAAATCCAAATGTATGTCAATGTCGGCGATAAAGTGCTGACAAGCAAATACAGCGGCACGGAAGTGAAGCTCGACGGTGTGGAATACACCATTGTGCGTCAAAACGATATTCTTGCCATTGTGGAGTAATTTTTAGGAGGAACTTGTTATGTCGAAAGTTATTTTGTACGGCGAAGACGCACGCAAAGCGCTGCAAGCAGGCGTGGATCAGCTTGCCGATACCGTGAAGATCACCCTCGGCCCCCGCGGCCGCAATGTGGTGCTGGATAAGAAATTCGGCGCTCCGCTCATCACCAACGACGGCGTGACCATTGCCAAGGAAATCGAGCTGGACGATCCGTTCGAAAATATGGGCGCGCAGCTTGTCAAAGAAGTGTCCACCAAGACGAACGATGTCGCGGGCGACGGCACCACCACCGCGACCCTGCTTGCGCAGGCGCTCATCCGCGAAGGCATGAAGAATGTCGCTGCAGGCGCGAACCCCATGGTCGTGCGTCGCGGCATCCAGAAGGCGGTTGACACGGTGGTTGCGAAGGTACAAGAGAACGCGAAATCCGTCAGCGGCTCGCAAGAGATCGCCAGCGTTGCCACCATTTCGGCAGGCGACGAGACGATCGGTAACCTCATTGCGGAAGCGATGGAGAAGGTATCGGCGGACGGTGTTATCACCGTGGAAGAGTCCAAGACTGCCGAGACCTATTCCGAGGTTGTTGAGGGTATGCAGTTCGATCGCGGCTACCTCTCCCCCTACATGGCTACCGATATGGATAAGATGGAGACCGTTTACGACGATGCTCTCATTCTTATCACCGATAAGAAGATCTCCAACATTCAAGAGATCCTTCCTCTGCTCGAGCAGATCGTTCAGTCGGGCAGAAAGCTCCTCATCATCGCAGAGGACGTCGAGGGCGAGGCGCTGACCACCCTCGTGCTCAACAAGCTCCGCGGTGTATTCAACTGCGTGGCAGTCAAGGCTCCCG
>JAZURB010000132.1:0-20394 GCA_045605945.1 Acutalibacteraceae bacterium | reverse complement strand
CGCGGTCGTCGCAGCACCCCGTCTCGCATTGAGTACGGTCAAGTCCGCCCGTCGCTGGCCGCCACTCCCGGCGATCTGAGCCTGGTGCTCCCCAAACGTATTCTCGACGGCATCATCGAAATGATTTATGCGCTTGATAAGATCGCACCCGGTACCGCCAACGACGGCACGCTGCTGTACGGTGTCGAGGTTAAGTTCTATAACATGGAAGCGGTCATCGACGAGCATCTCGAAAGCCCCTACAAAGGCTTGTATATCATCGGTGACGGCAGCGGTGTGACCCACTCGTTGTCCCATGCCTCGGCAAGCGGCGTGTATGTTGCGCGCCGTATTGCGGAACAATAAAATTCAAAAGCGGTGTTCCCGATCGGGAACACCGCTTTTTTCTGTCTTATAATTTCGCTTGAATGGATAAGGTGTATTCGCTTGGGGTCATGCCCGTGGTGCGCTTGAAATAGCGCGAGAAATAATGCACTGAGGTGTAACCGAGGCGATCCGCAATTTGGGTGATGTTGCCGTCGCCCTCGCGCAGCATGCGTTTGGCTTGCTCGATCTTGAGTGCGCGGTAATAACTCATCACGCCGACACCCGTCACCGATTTGAAAATCGTTTTGAGGTTTGTGGCGCTCTGCGCCGAAAAGCGGCACACATCCGCAAAGGTCAAGTTGCCGAAGGTGTTCTCCTGCATATAGCGGATGATGCGTTCCACCAAATCGTTGTCCGAGCGCAGTTTGATTGAAGAAGAAATCTGCTCGTCGGGTGCGGTCGCTTCGCGGCGCAGCAAACGGATAAGCAGCTGCTCGGTCAGCATTGCTACCAGCTGTTCGCTGCCGATGAGTGCATCGGCATTGCGCTCCAGCCCGAGTGTGCGCGGATCGTCGAGCGGGGAGGAGAAGGCGCGGCGTGCTTCTTTGATAATGCTTGCCAACAGATCGCGTTCGCGCTCGCCCGCGCGCACCACCGCATTTTCAAAATGCCGCATTGCTTCGCTGTGGCAATCAAACGCGATCACCACCAGATTCGGTGCCACAACGCCGTTGGCTTTGAGACTGTGAAACTCGCCGGGCTTGTGGAATTGAATATCGCCGCGCTGCAAATGCCGCACCGCACCGTCTGCGGCGGTGTCGACCTCGCCTTTATCGACATACAGCAGTTCCCAAAACGGGTGCGCTTCGCCGTCAAAGCGATAATTCTTCGCATATTCGAAATAATGCACCGTGATCAGTGCGTCGATGCGGATATCGCGCCGCACCGCGGTATATACAAACGGTTCGTTCATAAATTTACTGTCCTTTTCAGTGCAAGCCGTCCTGCAACGAAACGGGCTTGCCGTTTTGCATGAATAAGCGGGGAACACGCTTGCCGATCGAGCAAACGATCTCGTAATTGATCGTATCCGACCAGGAGGCGTAGGTCTCCGCCGACAGCACGGCGTCGCCGTCTTTGCCGAAAGCGGTCACCATCGTGCCTGCTTCGATACCGTCCATACCCGTCACATCCAGCATGCATTGATCCATGCAAATGCGTCCGCAAACGGGCGCTTGCTTGCCGCCGATGAGCATATGTGCTTTGCCGAAGGTGCGGCGGGTATAACCGTCCGCATAGCCGATCGGCACGGTTGCGAGTGTTGTGGTATCGTCTGTGACATATTTCTTGCCGTAACTGACAGCGACCTCTGCCGGCACATCTTTGATCATCGACACATGCGTGCGCAGCGACATCACCGGGGTCAGCGGCAGCATATCGCGCATCCATTCGTCGGGGTACAAGCCGTAAAGGATAATACCGGGGCGCACCATATCAAGATGCATCTCCGGATAGCGCAGTGTTGCCGCGCTGTTACAGCAATGCTTGAGCGCAAAGGTGATGCCGCGTTCTTCGAGCGCTTCCACCGTGCGGTTAAACAGCGCAAACTGCTGACGCGTGAACGCATCGCCTTCTTGCTCATCTGCCACCGCAAAGTGGGTGAAAATACCCTCGGCGCGCAGATGGGGCAGCGCACAAACCTCGGCAATTTCGTTAATCGGCAATGTGTCGCCTTGGCAGAAGAAGCCGACGCGCGTCATACCCGTATCCAGTTTGATATGGATCGGCAGCGACACGCCCGCTTTAGCGGCGGCAGCGTCCAATGCTTTCGCGTGCTCCGCCGATACCACCGTCTGGGTGATGTTATGCGTGGCGAGCAATGCTGCTTCCTCGGGCGGGGTGTAGGAGAGAATGAGGATCGGTTTCGTTAAGTCGGCATGGCGAAGTTGGATCGCCTCATCGAGGTTGGAAACTGCGAGCCAATCCGCGCCCGCTTCGCAAAGCGAGGTCGCCGCCATCACGGCACCGTGACCGTAGGCATCCGCTTTCACGACCGCCATGACGAGACTGCCGTTTGTGGCCTCTTTGATGCGGCGCAGATTATTTTGCAGGCTGTCGAGATCGATCTCCGCCCATGTGCGTTTGAGCCAATGCTTCATTACGCCACCTCCGTTTCAATGTTCCTATTATAAAAGATATCGACGGAAAATGCAACCCCGCGACCGAAAATACACGGGAATGCAAAAAAATATCCCGCCAAAGCAGCGCTTTGGCGGGATATTGGTTAGAAAACTTACGCCTTGCCGACAGAGCCGAACAGCTCCATCTTCTCTTTGACGGTCTCTTTGATCGCGTCGAAGCCGGGAGCGAGCAGCTTGCGGGGATCGAACCCCTTGCCCTGCAGATCCTTGCCTGCCTCGATGTACTTTCTGGTCGCGTCTGCGAACGCCAGCTGGCACTCGGTGTTGACATTGATCTTGGAAACGCCCAGCGAGATCGCCTTCTGGATCATCTCAGCGGGGATGCCGGTGCCGCCGTGCAGCACGAGGGGCATGTCGCCCGTCAGCTCGCTGATGTTGGCGAGAACGTCGAAGTTCAGGCCTGCCCAGTTCTCGGGATACTTGCCGTGAATGTTGCCGATGCCGGCAGCCAGCATGGTCACGCCCAGATCAGCAATCATCTTGCACTCAGCGGGATCCGCGACTTCGCCGTTGCCGACAACGCCGTCTTCTTCGCCGCCGATAGCACCGACCTCAGCCTCGAGGGAGATGCCTTTGGAGTTTGCTTCCTCAACGAGTTCCTTCGTCTTAGCGATGTTCTCGTCGATCGGATAGTGCGAACCGTCGAACATAACCGAGGAGAAGCCTGCCTCGATGCACTTCTTCGCACCTTCGTAGGAGCCGTGGTCGAGGTGGAGCGCCACGGGAACAGTGATGCCCAGCTCGTTGATCATGCCGTTCACCATGCCGACGATGGTGGTGTAACCGCACATATACTTGCCTGCGCCCTCAGAAACGCCGAGGATGACAGGGGACTTGAGCTCTTCCGCGGTGAGCAGAATGGCTTTGGTCCACTCCAGGTTGTTGATGTTGAACTGACCGACCGCATACTTGCCGGCCTTTGCTTTGTTAAGCATGTCCTTTGCAGAAACCAACATAATAGTAACCTCTTTTCTCACGGGCGTGATGCCCGATTTTTTGCATAATAATCTTAACACATTGTGAAAGGCTTGTCAATCGTATTATAAATATTTGCTTGGCAAAACGGGGGAGGGTATGCTATACTGATACCATAATGACGATATAAAGGAAGTGAGCGTATGCGTGAGGATATTACCAGTATTCCCGTAACGGAAGTGTTTGATGAAAAGGATGGCTGTCCTTTGTGCCGTATGCGTGATATTTTGGAAACGCGTGTCACCGATTATATCACGGGCGCGGCGATGATGGAACCCGATGTGCGCATGGAGACCAACGAGCAGGGCTTTTGCCTGACGCATTATCGGCAGCTGCTGAAAAAGCGCGCGCGACTTCCCGTGGCGCTGATGATGGAAAGTCGGTTGGCGCAGGTGGAAAAGCAGGTGTTTGCGGGGCCGCCGATCATTGGTAAAAGCGCAAAAAAGCAAGCATCGGGCGCGGAAGATGTAACAGCCTCTTGCTTTGTGTGCGCGCAGGTCGATTGGGCAATGGAGCGCCTGCTTGCTACCGTGTGCCGCTTGTGGGAACAAGAGCGTGATTTCCGCGACAGCTTCGAAGCGCAGGAGTTTCTCTGCTTGCCGCATTTCGCCGAGCTCGCTGCGGTGGCGAATAAGCATATGAATAAGAAGACGGTCGGCGATTTCCAAAAAGCCGCCTCAACGCTGTGCCGTAAGCAACTCGCCGAGCTCAAGGGCGATGTTTCGCATTTTTGCAAAATGTTTGACTACCGTAATTCGAGCGACGAGAATGCCGATTGGGGCAATTCCCGCGACTCGATTGAGCGCTCGATTGCGTGGCTGTGCGGTCGCGAACCGTAAACATATCGGAATGTACCCCGCCGAATCTCGCCGATTCGGCGGGGATTTTTGTGCATCGCTGTGTGTGTTTATTGATAAACGAAAGTGTCCTTCAGCTAAAGACAAGACGGAGAGTATACTTTTAAAAAGCGTAAAGGAAGGTTAACGCTTTGTATCCAAAAATTGTGAAAAAATATACAAATCCGGCGATTCAAAAAAGTTTTCCACGGAAAAACCTGTGGATTTATCGCGGTTTCCTCACATTTTCCACACGGTTATCCACATTTTTTCGCGCAAAAAAGTATTACAGATAGTAAATTACAAACTTGTAAACTGTTCGTGAGCGGCGGAATTTCGCTCGACTTGTCTCGGCGAATTATCACACTTTAGATAAACAAATGACACAAATCGAGGTCTTGACGCGCGGTATTTTGCTGCTTTTGATTAGCAATGCCGTCTGCGCAGCATACTCCTTACATACAATGGATAAGGGGTGGAAGAGTATGCTCAAAGGAGTCAATCATCAAATTATCGAGGTGCGGCAAACTGACAATCCGTATTTCGAACGGGCGTTGTTGTTTGTCAACGGTGCCTATGCCGAGCAGCCGCAAAGTGATCTGGATAAGCAGGCACATGCCTATTTGCGTGAAACGGACGCGTATCACGGATTAAAAGAAGCGTATGCCATGCGGTGGTTTAAACGATGTGCGCTTGTTGTGCTGGGTGCATTTCTGGGGCTGGCAGGCGGTATTTTGCTGGCATATTTTCGCTGAAACTGCAAATAAACTCAAAAATCTTTGCGCTTAAAAAAGTATTCAAAACCGCACTGCAAAGCCATTTTTAAAAGTCCGAAAAAAAGAAAAACGAATATATGTTCGATTTTTTCGCAAAAACCCTTGATTTTTGCGAAAGAGGGGCGTATAATGGGGTCAAATACAACCGAAACGGAAAGGATGACCACGAAAATGGCAAAAGCAAAGGACGATAAGAAAATGAGCGGCGCGCGCGTCGAAGATAAACAAAAAGCGCTGGAAATGGCGCTCCAACAAATCGAAAAGAGTTATGGTAAAGGCGCTGTCATGCGTCTGGGTCAAAATCTTGCGATGGCGGTAGAAGCGATCCCCACGGGATCGATGGGTCTCGATCTTGCGCTCGGTATCGGCGGCTTGCCGCGCGGCCGTATCGTTGAGGTGTACGGCCCTGAAGCGTCGGGTAAAACGACCTTGGCGCTCCATGCGGTCGCCGAAGCGCAAAAAGCGGGCGGCGAAGCGGCGTTTATCGATGTCGAGCATGCGCTCGATCCCGTGTATGCCAAGGCGCTCGGCGTTGATGTCGATGCTCTGCTCGTTGCGCAACCCGATACGGGTGAGCAAGCGCTCGAAATTGCCGAAGCGCTCATCCGCTCCGGTGCGCTGGATATCGTGGTTGTTGACTCGGTTGCCGCGCTCGTGCCGCGCGCCGAGATCGAAGGCGAAATGGGCGATAGCCATGTCGGCTTGCAGGCGCGTTTGATGTCGCAGGCGATGCGTAAGCTTGCGGGTGTCGTGTCGCGCTCCAATTGCATCGCGCTGTTCATCAACCAGCTGCGCCAAAAGGTCGGCATCGTCTACGGCAACCCCGAGGTGACTGCGGGCGGTAACGCGCTGAAATACTATGCATCCGTGCGTCTGGATGTGCGCCGCACCGAAACGCTCAAGGTGGCGGGCAATCCCGTCGGCTCGCATACCCGTGTGCGCGTCGTGAAGAATAAGGTGGCGCCCCCCTTCAAAGAGGCGGAGTTCGATATTATGTACGGCGAAGGCATCTCCCGCATCGGCGAAGTGCTCGATCTTGCTGTCGAAATGGATATCATTCAAAAAGCGGGCGCGTGGTTCTCGTTTAAGGATACCCGCATTGGCCAGGGCCGCGACAACACCAAAGAGTATTTGAAGAACAACCCCGAGATGATGGCGGAGATCGAGGATCTCATCCGCGAAAAGATGCAAGAACGCCAGGAGACGGCGCAGCAAAAGAATGCGCCCAAGGCGAAAGCGGTCGAAATTCCGATCAATGATGCGCCCCGTATGACGGCGGCGATGGCGAAAGCCAGCATCGATATTGTGGTCGACGACGAATAATCAAAAACTCACTGCAAACACTAAGCGCAAAGGCATGATGGCCTTTGCGCTTATTTTTATGCCGCATTTCAAAAACGAGGGAGGAAATGTATATGACCGATAAACACCGCCACGCCTTGCCTGTCCCGCAAAAGAAAACAACCGATGATGCCGATGTGATTTGGGGCGAGATCAAAGGCACATACGAAACGCAGGCGATCAGCGACAAAACCTTTACCCAACCGAAAACAGGCATCGCCATCCCGAGCGATTTGTGCGTGGAGGAAAACAAAGACTGGGTCGATTTTAACAAAAAATAAAAAAGAAAACGGTCCGTGAAAACAGACCGTTTTTGTTATTCCGAAAAGATATTCTCGATAAATTCTGCAAACATCAGATGGGTGGAACCATCTTCGTGTGTTTCATAGACTTCGATCGTTACGGGCGAGGTGTAAAATGTATAATCGTATGTTACCGATTGCGGGTGACAGATCCATCGGTTGAACGCGTTGTTGTATTTTACAAAGGGGTGACTTTGTACTGCCATTCCATCGTGTCGTTCCATGTGCATAGGAATTACGTTAAGGTAGTTATATTCGTTGATATGGAGGCGTTCCACAGTGATCTCAAGCCGTGCGGTATTCTTGTTGCCGTCCGTATAGCGCCAGAAATCAACCTCGGGAAAATATTCAAATCCTAAATTTTCTAAGACCTCCTCGTCGTCCCATGCGATTTTGGCAATGCGCTGATAGGTAGTGTCGGTGAGTTCTTCGGGTGTATTGTATACCATGCAACCGAGATTGGTCATCACCAGCGCAAAACACAATACTACCGTAATCACGGCTTTGATTGACCATCGATGTGCAATCAGCATACCGATGCTCAGTATTCCCGCCAGATCCAACAGTAGAAGATAGGCGTCACCGAACGATACCCACTCGCTGTCGTTGAACAATTCCACCAGCGCGGTGATGATCGACAGTACACCGAAGAGGGCGATGAATGCGATCCAAATGATGCGTTTCCATTTAGCGAGTTTGCGGCGCGGCGGATGTGCATCGGTTGTTGTATGAGCGGAGACCGGATCGCAAGCGGATAAAATGATCGTCAATTCCTCTGTTGATACCATGCGATCGATATCGGCTTTTTGTAGCGCTTCGTACATCTGTGTGGCGCGTGTTTGTTCCTGTTCAATTTCGGCAAGCCGTTCCCTCACAAGCCCGCGGATATCCTCGTTTTTTTGCATTGCCTTGATCTGTTCAATGGAAAACCCTGCCGTGCGCAAAGCCTTGATCTGCTCCAATCGCTCGATATCACGAAGTGTGAATGAGAAATTTCGCCGCCCGTGGTAATTTTCTTTGCTGTTCGGGAATACCAACCCGCATTCAATATAATAACGCACCGTGCGATCGGTCAGCCCCGTGGCCTTACAAACATCGTGCATTTTCATGATAACGCCGTCCTTTGCGGAAGAATGTATCTACACTATACACTTTAACGTGGGGTAAAAGTCAAGCGTTTTTCAAAAATTACAGAAATTTTTTCGGGACAATGCGGGCTCTGCGGGAAATGAACGAAAGACTGGGTGGATTTCAACAAAAAATAACTATTTTTTTGTAAAAGTATGATCACATTGACAGTGGTCTGTTTTTCTTGTATAATAGAAGTATATAGTGCTTTTTACTCTATTACACAGGAGGAAACAACTATGAAACGAATGACAATCCATCGCGTGGTAAGAGCAACAGCGGCGGTTGCGTGCGCAGAGTCGCTGTTGTTGACGCTGACGCTCGGCGCGGGCGCGCTGTCTTTTACCACGGGCACAAGCTACAGCGGTATGGGCACGGTGACGAGCTCGACCACCTCGACGGTGGCGACGGGCTTGACCTACAGTAAAACCACGTATACCGATGCGAACGGCAATGGTCAAACCATGCATGCCATGGAATTTAACCCTGCCACCACGGGCTACATGCCCATTACTTATCAGCCCAAGCCCAGCTTTGGCTCCACTGTCGAGAATTCGATTGCGGCGGCATCGGCGAAGGGTTATGATGTGCTCGGTGGTATCAACGGCGAATTCGGCTCGATGAACACCGAAAACTGGGGCACGCTCGACGGCGGTCTGATCACCAACGGTCGCATTGTGGCGGATAGCGAATATAAGAATGATGTGTGCCTTGCGTTTGATAACGAGGGCAATTTCCAACTCGTCAAATCCGAGATCGCCTATCACTTCTATGTGGAAGGCAAAGAGATCCTCAATGCCGAAAGCGGCGATGCGGTGATCGGTTCGATCAACAAGCGCTATGTCGGCACCAACTGGTGGAGCCCCTATTGCTATTTCGATTATGAAACCGGCGGCGCAACCTACACGCATTCGTCCGTTCCCGGTGTTGAGGTCGTGTTCAACAAAACGGACGGCACCGAGCTTGTCGTGGAAGGTGTACTGCAGGGCGAAGTGGTGGCGGTCAACAAGAACGCCTACGGCACCGCCATGGGCAAGAATCAGTTCGTGTTGTACGCACAAAACGGCTCTTCCAACTATTCGTCGCTCGCGGCACTGAAGGTCGGCCAAAAGGTGCAGATCTATGCCGAGGAGCTCAACGAAGATGCAAAAGAGATTATGAAAAATGCCGTGTCGGTCACGGCGGCGACCTATCCGATCGTGCTTGAAGGCAAGGATAACACCGCCAACACCCCGAATGCGGAAGATATTCTGGACACCCCCGCTCAGCGTACGGCGATCGGTGCCAAGGCGGACGGTACGCTGGTGTTTGTGTGCACCGCGGGTCGCGGTGATTCGGCTTCCAACACCACGGGTATCACGCTGAAAGCGCTTGCCAACCTGATGATCTCGCTCGGCTGCCGCTATGCGGTCAACCTTGACGGCGGCGGATCGACGACGATGTGTGTCGGCGGCTCTACCAAGATCACTTCGGGTCGCGCGGTGTCCAGCTCCATCTTGATTTGTAAGCGCAACGAAGCGACGACCTCCCCCGCTGAGCGCGATGCGCTGAAGACTTGGATCGACAATGCTAAAGCGGCGTCCTTCAGCGGCGAGCAAAAAGCGATCGTCGATGCCGCTGTGGCGGAAGCGACGGCAGTGTACAACAACACCGATGCCTATATCGGCTCGGTGACAGCGGATTTCGTGCGTGAGCGCATGGATATCCAAACGGCGATGGGCGTGATCAAAACCTTCACCCCGAAAACCTACATCTCCCTCGATCCTGCAGATTGGTCGTATGACAGCTCGATCATGCAGGGCAACAGCGTCGGCGGCGCGTTGGTGTTCAACAACACCAACGGCTATTGGCCGTGGGCAAGCACCCGCTGCGACATCACGCTGAATGACGAATATATGTTGTATTTTGACATTACCGTGGCGAGCAAAGCCAACCTGCAAATCACGGTTGACGGTAAGGACATCACGATGGCAAGCCTCCTTGCTCCGGATAGCTGTGATTCAAGCGGCGATATCCTCGGTTACGGCAAAACCTTCAAGGGCAGCATCCCCGTGTCGGCGCTCGGAAAAGCCGGCGCGAAGCTGACGAGCATGAGCATCTGCGCGGTCGGTACGGCAGGCAACGGTTCGAAGGTCACCGTGCGTCAATTTGAATTCCTCAGCCCCTACCGTGATGGCGATGTCAACGGTAACGGCTCACTTGACAGCACCGATGCGCGCTATATCCTGCGCTATCTGTGCAATGATATCACCTTCTCGGCAGAGCAGATCGCTGCTGCCGATGTTGACGGCGACGGAAAGGTAATGACCTCCGATGCGCTGTACATTTTGCGCAAGCGTGTCGGCTTAGTGTAATCCCATGCCATTCCCCGTATCGAAAGGAGAACGACATAGTGAGAAAATCGATTTTAAAATCCGTCATCGCATGCGTGCTGGTATTATCGATGATGATGGCGGCGGTTTGCTTCCCTGTAGGAAGCTCAGCAGCGCTCTACGGCGATATTGACGGCGACGGTGATGTCAGCTCTGCCGATGCGCGCGATGTGCTGCGTTACACAATTGGCGCGTGCGTGCTTTCGGCAGAACAGTTGGTGCTTGCGGACTACACCGGAGACGGCGAAGTCACCTCGGCAGATGCGCGCGATATCTTGCGAGCCGCGCTGCTCGATGAACCCGATAAACCTTACATCCCCGCCGATCAGCCGCATGACGGCGAGATCGTGCGCGGTTTCTGGTTGCCGTATATGGAGATCGAAAACCTTTATCGATCGGGCAATGTTGCCACGGTGAAGGCCGCGATCGACGCTTGCTTTGACGATTGTGTCGCGCGCGGTGCCAATACCGTTTATTATCATGTGCGCGCCAACTCGGACGCATACTATAACTCCGCGTTGTTCGACGAAGGCTATTCGACGACGACGCTGATTAACCAGGGCTTTGACCCGTTTGCTTATGCGGTTTCGCAGGCGCATGCGAAGGGCTTGAAGATCGAAGCGTGGGTCAACCCGTATCGCATCGGCGCGAATGCGTCGTATGCCGAGAGTGAGGATATCTTCCTTTACAACGGCAAGTATTATTACATTCCCAGCTCTGCGGATGCGCAAAAGCT
This sequence comes from Acutalibacteraceae bacterium, assembly GCA_045605945.1. Taxonomy (GTDB): domain Bacteria; phylum Bacillota; class Clostridia; order Oscillospirales; family Acutalibacteraceae; genus RGIG1959. The sequence goes on along the minus strand of JAZURB010000132.1, from coordinate 9,421 downwards.
GGTGGTGGACGGCATCAAAGAATTGGTGAATAACTACGCGATCGACGGCGTTCACTTTGACGATTATTTCTATCCCGACGGTGCCGCCGATGCCGAAACGGTAGCGGAGTTTGAGGCAGCGGACTATGCGGCGTATCAAAGCAAGGGCGGCAAACTTGCAGTCGCCGATTGGCGTCGCAGTGTTGTCAACGACCTTATTGCTGCGGTATACAAGGCGTGCCATGCCCGTAAGGGATGCGTGTTCGGCGTCAGTCCCGCTTGCGACATGGAAGGCAACTATACGGATAAGTATGCCGATGCGGCAGCGTGGGCGAAAACCCCCGGTTATATCGATTATCTCATGCCGCAGCTTTATGTCGGCTTCAAACACATCCATATGCCCTTTGATAAGATGATCCAAAAATGGGATGCACTCGAGCGCCACAGCGGCGTGAAGATGGTGGCGGGGCTCGGATTGTATAAAACGGGTCTGTATTACGATCAATGGGCGGGCGCCGAAGGTTCTACCGAATGGATGGAAGACAGCACCATTATGATGCGTCAGATCGCTCTCACCGAGGAGATGGGCTGGTACGGTATCGGTCTTTACAGCCATTTGTCCATCAACCCCGACGATACGCGTGAGCCGACGATTGCTGCTGCGGAGGTACAGGGCGCTTGCAATGCTTGGCGTACATTCGGCGAAGAAAAGCAAGCCGATACATCGCCTGTGCGCGCATTCTGGATCACTTATATGGAGGTTGACAGCATGCTGTCCTCCGGTAATCCTACCACCGCACGCAGCGCCATTGCTGCCTGCTTTGACGACTGTGTGAAACGCGCCACCAATACCGTGTATTTCCATGTGCGCGCTAACAGCGATGCGTATTACAATTCTTCGGTCTATCCCGAAAACTCCAAAACCGCCACCCTGCTGAACCAGGGCTTTGACCCGCTGGAGGTCGCGGTAGAACTCGCGCATGAGCGCGGACTCAAGATCGAAGCGTGGGTCAACCCCTATCGTATCGGCACGGATACCTCGCGCATCATGGTGAATGCGACTTTTCAACATGACGGCCGTTATTACTATGTGCCCAGCAACAACGATGTGCATAATCTGGTTGTCAGCGGCGTGCGTGAGCTTGTCCAAAACTACGATATTGACGGTGTGCATATCGACGACTATTTCTATCCTGAAAAGTCGGTCACCGATGATGCGGTAGCCTCGTTTGAAAGCGCGCACTACGCGACATATCAAGAAAAGGGCGGCAAGAAAGCCGTCGGTGAATGGCGCCGCAATGAGGTTTCGACGCTTGTCTCTGCGCTGTATAATGAGTGTCATGCGCGTGAAGGCTGCACCTTCGGCATCAGCCCTGCCTGCGATTACAACCGCACTTATAATGAGATGTATGCGGATATCCCGCGCTGGCTGAAAAATGTCGGCTACACCGATTATCTCGCGCCGCAGATCTATGTCGGCTATCTGCACAGCACCACACCGTTTACCCAAAACCTGAATGACTGGAATACCATGGAGCGCCATGACGGTGTGAAGATGATCGCCGGTCTTGCGATGTATAAGACGGGCGCTGTCGATGATTGGGCAGGCACAACGGCAGGTAAGAACGAATGGCTCAACAACAGCAACCTGCTTGCGCGCCAGGTCAACGACACTTATGCTCTCGGTTGGAGCGGTGTTGCGTTCTACAGTCACTTGTCCATTGAGGCGGGTTCCGACCGCGATGCCACCATCGTCAATGCCGAGGTTGGCTCGGGCTGCTGGGCGTGGCGTAAATTTGAATAACCGTTAAAGGAGACCCCAATAATGAATACAACGGCATTATGTCGCAAAATCGCCGCCGAAGGCGCGGTGCTGTTAAAGAACGATAACGATGTCTTACCGCTTGCAAAAGGCACGCGCCTTGCTGTGTTCGGCAGAGCGCAAACCTTCTATTACAAGAGCGGCACAGGCTCGGGCGGTCTTGTCCATATTGACAAGGAGCCCTGCATCATCGAGTCCCTTAAAGAGAATGACGATTTGGTGCTGGATACCGCACTCATCGCGCAATATGCGGCGTGGGTGGAGGAGCATCCTTTTCAGGATGGCGAAGGCAAATGGGCGTCTGAGCCGTGGTTCCAAGAGGAAATGCCCGTTGATGATGCGACCGCTGCTGCAGCGGCATCGCGTAACGATGCGGCGGTGATCGTGTTGGCAAGGACGGCGGGCGAGGATCATGATAACGCCGATGAAGAGGGCAGCTATCGTTTGACGGCGGAAGAGGAGCGCTTGCTTGCGACCGTGACACGCCACGTTGATAAGGTCATCGTGGCACTCAATGTCGGCAATATGATCGACACGGCATTTGCCGCGACCTATCCGATCTCGTCGTTGCTGTATATCTGGCAAGGCGGCATGGAAGGTGCAAATGCCTTTGCCGATCTGCTCAGCGGCAAATCCGCGCCCTGCGGCAAACTGTCCGACACGGCGGCGTGGCGCATCAGCGACCACCCGTCGCATGCCAACTTCGGCAGCCGCGAGAAGAATATTTATGCCGAGGATGTGTATGTCGGCTATCGCTATTTTGAAACCTTCCGCAAAGATGCCGTGCAGTATCCTTTCGGCTTCGGTCTTACCTATACCACCTTCGAAACCGCCTATACTGCGGCGGAGGAGAACGGCATCATCACCGTGACCGCCACTGTTACCAACAGCGGCAAGCGCGAGGGCAGAGAGGTCGTGCAGGTGTATTACGATGCACCCTGCGGCATGCTCGGCACTCCTGCAAGACAGTTGGTGGCTTTCGCGAAAACGCCCATGATCGCTCCCGGCGAAAGTGCTACACTCGCGATTCCGTTTGCGGTGCGTGATATGGCATCTTATGACGATAGCGGCGTTACCGGTCACCGTTCCTGCTATGTGCTGGAAAGTGGCGATTATACGGTGTATGTCGGCACCGATGTGCGCGCGGCGCAAGCGGTGCTGTGCCATACCGTGGCGCAAACCACCGTGGTGGAAACGCTCGAAGAAGCTATGGCGCCCGTTGAGGCGTTTGATCGTCTGGTTGCCGCCGCAGATAACGGTGAGCGTATTATGAGCTACCGTGCCGTCACACCTGCGACATATGCCGTGGAAGAGCGTATTGCCGCGCGTCGTCCCGAAGCAGTGGCATTCACAGGGGATAAGGGCATTAAACTGAAAGATGTATATGACAAAAACGCTTCGCTCGATGCCTTTATTGCGCAGCTGTCCGATTCGGATCTGGCGGCGCTTGTGTGCGGTGAAGGCATGAACAGCCCGAAAGCCACTCCCGGCACGGGCGGTGCGCTCGGCGGACAAACCGAAAGCCTGTCGAATTTCGGCATCCCCGTTTGCGCGGTAACGGACGGCCCGTCGGGTATCCGTCGCGACTCGGGAGAAAAGGCCAGCTCCATCCCGAACGGCACACTGCTTGCCTGCACATGGGATGTCGAGCTGGTTGAAGAGCTGTATACCCGTATCGGCGAAGAACTCAAGCAGCACCAAGTGGACGCGCTGCTCGGCCCGGGTATCAACCTGCATCGCCACCCGCTGTGCGGACGCAACTTTGAATATTTCTCCGAAGATCCGCGCCTCACGGGCTTGCTTGCTGCAGCGGTAACGCGCGGTATTGCCAAAAGCGGCGCATTCTCGACGATCAAGCACTTCTGTGCGAATAACCAAGAAACCAACCGCTACGGTTGCGAATCGGTCGTGTCGGAGCGTGCGTTGCGCGAGTTGTATCTGAAACCGTTTGAAATCGCTGTCAAGCAAGGCGAAAATGTATTGATTATGACGGCGTATAACCCCGTTAACGGGTATTGGACGGCATCGCATTACGATCTGACCTGCACAATCCTGCGTGGGGAGTGGGGCTTTGATAATTTTGTCATGACCGATTGGTGGGCGAAATGCAATCTGTCGTGCCACAGCGAAGGCAGCGGCGGCTATGTGCAAGCCATGGTGCGCGCGGAGAATGATGTGTTCATGGTGTGCGAGGATGCCGCTATGAAGGGTGAAGCGGTGCTCGATGGTCTGCGTGACGGCTACATTACGCGCGGTGAGTTGCAGCGCTGTGCGCGTAATATCTGCGATTGGATCCTGCGTACCAATACCTTTGTCGACTATCTTGAGCGTGATTGCACGCCGCTTTATCCCGTTACACGAGATGACAGTGCCATGACGGTTGTTGCTGCTGTGCAGTCGCCTGCCGTGGAAACAGTGTATCCCGCGGCGCTCAAAGCGGGTGCAGCTTCGGTAACGCTTCGCTTAAAGAGTAACACCGATGTGCTTGCGCAGACCGCTGTAACCGTTGCGGTCGGCGGTATCGCCGTGACCGCTTCGGTATGCGGTACGAACGGTGAATATATCACCGTGAAGCGCTTCGTGGATATCCCCGCGGATGCCAAAGGGGAGATCACTCTCGCGCATCCCGATGTCATTGAGGTCGCGTCAATTCACATTAAACAAGCATAACAAAAAGCCGAGAGCGACTTGCTCTCGGCTTTTTTACTCTTTACGGTATTCCCATAAACGGTACATCTTTTTGGCAATGCATCCTGCATACAGCATTTTAAAAATCCACCGCTCGCCGCCGCGTAAGGCTTGTATATAGTGAGCGGGTGTGATGTCATGCGCCGCTTTAAACCGCAGCTTGCCGCACTCTGCGGCAGTAGGATCGTCCGTTCCGTAAACGGTCGTCATTCCCACTTCGTTGATGGGGTTTTTATATTTCGACAGCTTGGCTCCAAGGGCCGAGTAGTTGTCTGTCAATAGATTGATTGTTTCAAAACGCTCGTGCAATGCCGCAAAAATGCCGCGCAGCTCATCGGGAGTCAAATACATGCTGACCCCTTCCATCACCACCACCGCGCGCCTTGCCTTCGGAAGCGAAGAAAGCCACGCATCCTGCCGCACATCACCTGCTATCATACGATACATGTCGCTTTCGGTGAAATAGCGCCGCCTCTCATCGATCACCTCGGGAAAATCCACATCCACCCATAGCGTGCTTACCGCACCTACGCGGTGTATGCGGCTATCCAGCCCGCAACCGATGTGCAGCACCACGGTGTCCGTTGTATCGCGCAGCTGCTCTGTGACCCATGCGTCAAACACCGCCGCGCGGATTCCCAGAAAATAGGCAAGCCATGCGGAGCGGGATTTTCTTCCGAGCGGGAATGCCGCCTCAGCCCAAATCGCCTCGGCGGTTTTGTCCGAGAGAAACAGCTGTTTACGGCTGACATATGCTTTGGCATACAGCGGAATATATAATGTGTTATTGATATTTTGCATACTTTTTCACCTTATTAAAACACCAATTGCACCAGCAGCATATAGCAAACAGTGCCGCTGATAATGCTCAACAGTGTGTTGCGCTTCCAGATATACAAAGCGCCTACGACAAGACAGGAAACAAGAGCGGGCACCCATGAGGAAACCGCCGTGATCTGCACATCCTTCAAACAATACACCACCAGCATACCCATAACGGCATACGGCAGCACTCTGCCGAGCTTGCGCACAAGCATCGGCACTTTTTCTTCGTCGCGGAAAATCAAAAACGGCAAGAAACGGGTGAGAGCGGTAACGAGAGCAATCACACCGACCGCGTACCATACATACATATCGTTCATATCAATCGCCCTCCTTATATATACAAAGAAGCAGCGCGATAATGAGCATCGACGGAACAAGGAAGTGTTCCGCTCCGAAGATAATCAAGCACATTGCCGAAGCGCCCACACCGATGAGTGCAGGAGCGTGGCGTTTGTTCGACAGCCATTGTTCTAAAAACACCGTCAAAAACAGCGCCGTCAATGCAAACTCAATGCCTTCACTGTTGAAATGCACCAGCGTGCCGACTGCCGCGCCGAGCACCGAGCCTGCCACCCAATAGGCGTGATCGAAAAGCGTCACCCAAGTGCTGTAGGCTTTAAAACGGTCGGGGCCGATCATCGGATGTTCTCCGCAAACCAGCGAATAGGTTTCATCGGTCAATCCGAAAATCAAATATATTTTTCGTTTGCCGATGTGACGGTATTTGTCAAGCATCGAAATGCCGTAAAACAGGTGCCGGGCATTCACCATCAGCGTGGTAAGGGCGATCGTCAGCAACGATGCACCACCCGTCAGCAATCCCACTGCTGCATATTGCATGGATCCTGCATAAACAAATAGGCTCATCGCGAAGGTCACGAGGATGCTAAAGCCGCCGGCTTTCATGATAATGCCGAAACCGAAACCAAGCACCAAATAGCCGGTCATCACAGGAAGCGTGTCAAGAAACGCTCGCCGCAAGGTTTTATGGTTCATGTATATTCATCCCTTTCTAACACATAGGGGATAACGATGTATAATCGAACAGATAAACAAAAAAGCATCCTATCGTAGGATGCTTTTTCTGGTGCGAGCGACGGGACTTGAACCCGTACGTCATAGACACACGCCCCTCAAACGTGCCTGTCTGCCAATTCCAGCACGCTCGCACATATCGCCGCTATCTCACGGCACGAGTGGTATTATAGCATCTGTGGTCGCATATGTCAACCGATTTTGCGTAAAAACACAAACTTTTTTTGAAAATCTTGCACCGCGGTTGGTTGTGTGCTATAGTTAAAGAATAAGGAAAGGGGGGAGACGATGAATCGCAAAATCAATTGGTGGCAGCTGTTGTGGTCTGTGCTGTTTGTTCTGTCTGCCAACGCTTTTGTTTTCGCAGCGCAGCAACCGTGGAGTTGGGTATTGATCATTCTTGCGCAGCTGGCGGTGAATGTGTTTTGCGGCATGCTGGAGCGCGGTTTCATCAAGCGGCAATGGCGCGCATGTCATCACGGAGCGCGATGCTTGTCGCTGTTTTGCGTGTCGATGTTTGTGTCGTTTGGATATCATATTGCGTTGTATTGGTTGCTTGACGGCGCGCTGCGTACACTGTTTGTCAGCGCATTGGTGAGTGTGATCGCGCATACGGTGTTGTTTTGGAACGGCATCATCTGTGTCTATGTCACCTCGGTGCAGCTTGGCATCAAGTGGCGCATTATCGGCATCGTTGTCGGTATGATCTTCCCGTTGAATTTGATTGTTCTCGGCTGCATGCTGCATATCGTATATGAGGAGTTGCGATTGGAAACGGCGCGTGATCGATTGAATGAATCGCGCAAGGAGCAACGCATTTGTGCCACAAAATACCCGATATTATTTGTCCACGGTGTGTTCTTTCGCGATTCAACGATCCTCAATTATTGGGGACGCATCCCCGCCGAATTGCAAAAAAACGGGGCCACCGTCTATTACGGTAAGCATTCTTCAGCGCTTTCCGTGGCGGACAGCGGCAACGAAATTGCGTGGCGTATCCGTATGTTGTGCCAGCATTTCGGCTGTGAAAAGCTGAACATCATTGCGCATTCCAAGGGCGGACTCGACTGCCGTTATGCGCTGATGTATAAGGATATCGCGCCGTATGTCGCCTCGTTGACAACGGTCAACACGCCGCATCGCGGTGCCTATTTTGCGGATTATATGCTTGAGAAACTCTCCGAAAAAACGCAAAAGAAAATTGTCACGGCGTACAATTCCGCTGCGCGCGCTATGGGCGATGAAGACCCCGATTTGTTGGCGGCGGTGCGCGATTTAACGGTGGAGGTTTGTTCTGAAACCGATAAAGAATGGGTGATGCCCGAGGGGATCTACTGTCAAAGTGTCGGCTCGGTGCTGGAGCATGCGCGCGGCGGTCAATTCCCGCTCAATTTCTGTTACGATACCGTCAAAGAAATCGACGGCTTGAACGACGGTTTGGTGGCAGACACCTCGATGGTGTTCGGCGAAAAGCATATGCTGATGCGCCCGACAGGGCGGCGCGGCATCTCGCATGCCGATATCACCGATCTGTATCGCAAAAACATTCAAGGCTTTGATGTGCGCGAGTTTTATGTAGAACTGGTGCATGATCTGAAAGAAAAAGGATTATAAAGGATGGGTTGTATATGAAACCGTTTTTGGGCATAGATTTGACAGAAGATAATCGCAACACCGTTGCAAACGGACAAGAGTTTTTAGTGCAGGAGCTGTCCGAAGCGACGCGGGAGGCGCTGGATAGCTCTGCAGAAACCTCTGCTCAATTGAACGAAAAAAGTGATGTTTCCAAGGTGTTGCGCATTGTACGCTATGTTTGCGGTGTTGTTGCAGGTTTAGCAGTTATCAGCCTTATGAAATCGTTTGCACAAACGGTAGACATGCCCGTTTCGGAGATGTATCATAATGCGCCGTGGCTGTTCTGGGGCGGTGGTATTAGCGGCGCTGCGTGGATTGCTTTGAAAATCGTCGGAGACAAGAAGAAAGAAGTTGTTGCAAATAGCGATGAAGGAATGGCTGCGGCGAGCTCGCTGGATGTGGCTTTCAAAAATGCGCTTGCAGAGCTCCAAGTTCCCGATACGGCGGCGAGTGTGGATATTTTGTCCTTTTACTATAAAGAAAATGATGGAGAAATCAAGTTGGCAGAAAAACCGATGCAGCTTTTTTCTCACATAAACGCGGAATTCAAAGTATTTGCAGATGACGAAAACGTATATCTCGCAGACGTGAACGGCAAATTTGCATTTCCGAAAGCATCGATAAAACGAATTCAAACGGTGCAAAAGAAAGCGCGGTTGGCGCAATGGAACAAAGAAGAATCCTTCCAAAGTCCGACGTATGCACAGTATAAAATGACCGCCGACCAATTCGGAAGTGTGCATACAAAACCGTATTACATCATGGAGATTGAAAAAGATAACACGCTGTGGGGCGTGTATTTTCCGTGTTATGAATTGGAACAAATCGAAGCACTTGTGGGCCTTCGAGCTGAATGATCGAAGGCTTTATCGCGAAATACGTCGCGGTATGTAATACATAAAAAAAGCCCTTGCATCCGTAATGGATGCAAAGGCTTTTGGTTTGTGTTTAAGATTACACCACGCCTTGAGCGAGCATCGCTTCCGCGACCTTCTCGAAGCCGGCGATGTTGGCACCCGCGATGAGGTCGCCCTCCATACCGTACTTCTTCGCAGCAGCGACCGAGGACTCGAAGATGTCCTTCATGATCTGCTGCAGCTTTGCGTCGACCTCTTCGGTCGTCCAGCTGTAACGCATCGAGTTCTGGGACATTTCCAGACCCGAAACCGCCACGCCGCCCGCGTTAACCGCCTTGGAGGGAGCGACAACAACGCCGTTCTCCTTCAGGTAGGCAACCGCTTCAGCGGTGGTGGGCATGTTGGAAACCTCAACATAGTACTTGATGCCGTTGGCAACGATCTGCTCGGCCTCTGCCATGCCAACTTCGTTCTGAGTGGCGCAGGGCATGATGATGTCGACCTTTTCGCCCCAGGGCTTCTTGCCGGCGAAGAAGGGAACGCCGAACTTATCGGCATAATCCTCAACACGGTTGCGGCA
>JAZURB010000131.1:0-11613 GCA_045605945.1 Acutalibacteraceae bacterium | reverse complement strand
GGGGAAAAGCGCCACCTGACCTTTGAAGATACGCAGTACGGCCCCGAGCCCGATCCGCTCATGGCGCTGATCGCCGAGCGCGGCTGGGAGCCGACCATCATTTGCGAGTCGGACGGCACGCAAGCGCACGATGCGGCGCGCATGAACGCGCTGTATTTGGCGGCGAAACAGTAAGGAGAGAGTGTGGAATGGCAAAGCATTTGCTGGTGTTGAACGGTCCGAACTTAAACTTGCTCGGCATACGCGAGCCGGGCATCTACGGCAACGACACGCTGGAGAGTCTGTGCAAAGCAGTGGCTGCCGAAGCGGTAAAATACGGTGCTCACGCCGATTTTTTTCAATCCAACCATGAAGGTGCGCTGATTGACACGCTGCATGCCGCTATGGGAAAATATGACGGTATTATTCTTAACGCGGGCGCGTATACTCATTACAGTTATGCCATTCGCGATGCGATCGCCGCCATTAAGATACCTGTGGTGGAAGTGCATCTGTCGGATATCCATGCTCGCGAGGAATTTCGTCATGTCTCGGTTATCGAGCCGGTGTGCGTGGCGCAGATCAGCGGGCTGGGCGTCGGCAGCTATTTGAAAGCGGTCGCGCTGCTGTGTGAAGGAGATGCCGAATGAACACGCGAATTCAAGAATTGGCGTCCTCGCTGCGAGCGGATGAAGCGGTGCTCATCTTGTCCGAACCGAATCGGTTGTATTACACGGGGTTTGCCGCCGATAACGGCGCCTTGTGGGTCACGGCGGACGACGCGCGCTTGCTGACGGATTTTCGCTATATCGAAGCAGCAAAACGCGAAGCCACGGTGGACAGCGATGAAAGCAGCCGCCTGTTTCGCGACACGATCGCCGCCGTGAAAGCGAAAGGCATCCAAAAACTGTATTTGGAAGATGAAACGCTCACCGTGGCGGATCGTCGCGCATTTTTGCGCGCTGCCGAAGGAATTGAGCTTGTCAGCGATCATACGCTGTGCCGCCTGATCTGGGCGCAGCGCCGCATCAAGGATGCATCCGAGATCGCGCTTATCAAAGAAGCGCAAGCCGTCACCGAAGCGGGCTTTGCGTATATCCTGCCGCGCCTCGAAGCGGGGCGCACCGAAAAGGATATCGCGCTCGAGCTTGAGATGTTCATGCGCAAAAACGGCGCAGACAGCGTCGCGTTCGATTTTATCGTTGCCTCGGGCGAAAACGGCGCGCTGCCGCATGCCGTGCCGAGCGAACGCACGCTCAAAACGGGCGATTTTATCACCATGGATTTCGGTGCAACGGTCAAAGGATACCGCTCGGATATGACCCGCACGGTTGCACTCGGTGCGGTGTCGGACGAACAGCGCCTGGTGTATGAAACGGTGCTTGCCGCGCAGCTTGCCTGCCTTGGCGGGCTGAAAGCGGGCATGACGGGCGAAGCAGGCGATCGTCTCGCGCGCGCCGTCATCGAAGAAGCGGGCTACGGCAACGCCTTCGGTCACAGCACGGGTCACGGTGTCGGTATCGACATTCACGAGCAGCCGCGCTTGTCGCCGCGTGCCGACGAGCTGCTCAAGGTCGGCGATGTGGTTACCGTCGAGCCGGGCATTTATTTAGAAGGACGCTTCGGCGTGCGCATCGAGGACATGGTGTGTATCGCCGAAAACGGCGTCGAAAATCTCACAAGCTGTGAAAAACAGCTCATCCTGCTGTAAGTTAGCAAAATATTTCGCAAAGATACTTGAAAAATTCACAATAGTAGGGTAAAATAGAATATATCTTTGAACTCATCGTTTCGAAGACTAGGAAAAATTTGATTTCTTTGGAGGAGTGTCCCATGGTATCTGCTGGCGATTTTCGTAACGGCATGACCTTCGAAATGGAAGGCAACGTGTTCCAGATCGTGGAATTTCAACATGTTAAACCCGGTAAAGGCGCGGCGTTCGTCCGCACCAAGATCCGCAACGTAATTGCGGGTACGATCATTGAAAAAACCTTCAACCCGTCGGATAAATTCCCGACCGCGTATGTTGAAAGAAAGGATATGGAATATTCCTACACCGACGGCGATCTGTACTATTTCATGGATCCCGAGACGTATGAGCTCGTGCCGATCGGCGCGGATGTCCTGTCCGACAGCTTCAAGTTCGTGAAGGAGAACTTTGTGTGTAAAGTGGCTTCCTTCAAGGGCAAGGTGTTCAGCGTGGACGCTCCCAACTTCGTGGAGCTGCAAGTCACCCAGACCGATCCCGGTTTCGCGGGCAACACGGCGACCAACGCCACCAAACCCGCCACGCTGGAGACCGGCGTGGAAATCCGCGTGCCCCTGTTCATCGAAGAGGGCGAAATGATCCGTGTCGACACCCGTACGGGCGAGTACATGGAGCGTGCGTAAGTTTCACACAACATATCATCTTGAAAGGGAGGAACCAACAATGGATTTGACCGAAAAGATTGCGTATCTCAAAGGCCTGATGGAGGGCATGGAGATCGATAAGGACAGCAAGGAAGGCAAAATCTATGCTGCGATCATGGATGTGCTGACCGACATGGCGCTGACCATCGAAGATGTTGTCGATTATGTGGACGAACTGTCCGAGCAGGTCGACGAAATCGACGAGGACCTCGCGGATGTCGAGGAATACCTCGATGAGGAGTGCGACTGCGATTGCGACTGTGACTGTGATTGCGATTGTGACTGCGACTGCTGCGACGACGATTGGGACGGCGAGTTCTATGAAGTGACCTGCCCCGCTTGCGGCGAGAGCTTTGAGGTCGACGAAGAGACCCTGCTCGACGGCGGCATTGCTTGCCCCGAGTGCAACGAGCCCTTGGAGTTCGACATCGAGTGCGATTGCGACGATGACGAGTGCGATTGCTGCGACTGCGAGGAATAATCTCTAAACACAGCAACGGGCTGTCCCACGACATACGCGGGGCAGCCCTTTTTTATTCAAAAAAGGAGACAAAGCCATGCCTATTGTGCATTCTGTTTGTGATTTGATCGGAAAAACCCCATTGCTTGCTGTTGACCGCTTGGCGGAAAAAGCGGGTCTTTCGGCGCGCCTGCTTATAAAGCTCGAGCGCCAAAATCCTGCAGGCTCGGTCAAAGACCGTGTGGCGCTGCAAATGATCCGTGCCGCCGAGCAAAGCGGTGCGCTCAAAGCGGGCGGCACCATTGTCGAGCCGACTTCAGGTAACACCGGCATCGGGCTTGCGGCAATCTGCGCCGCCAAAGGCTATCGCTTGATCATCACCATGCCCGATACCATGTCGATCGAACGCCGTAAGCTGATGACGGCGTACGGCGCCGAGCTGGTGCTGACCGACGGCAAATACGGCATGACAGGCGCAATCAAGAAAGCGGAAGAACTCGCTGCATCGATCGACGGTGCGATTGTTGCGGGGCAGTTTGTCAATCCCGAAAATGCGCGTGCGCATTATCGGACAACGGGTCCCGAAATTTGGGAAGATACCGATGGTGCGGTGGATATCTTTGTCGCCGGCGTCGGCACGGGCGGCACGATTACAGGCACGGGCGCGTATTTGAAAGAGCAAAATCCCGCTGTGAAGGTGATTGCCGTTGAGCCTGCCGACTCACCTGTCTTGTCGGGCGGCAGCGCGGGCGCGCATGGCTTGCAGGGCATCGGCGCGGGCTTTGTTCCCGATGTGCTCGATACAGCGGTGTACGATGCGGTGGAGCGTGTCACCACCGACGAAGCGTATGCTGCAGCGCGCCTTCTTGCCAAAACCGAGGGTGTTCTTTGCGGCATTTCGTCGGGCGCGGCGTTGCATGCGGCGATGACGATCGCCGCCGATCCCGCAAACGCAGGCAAAACGGTGGTCGCGCTTCTGCCCGACACGGGCGAGCGCTATTTATCGACGGCATTGTATTGACGGAAATTTCTTGCAAACGACGCGGGCTTGTGCTATACTGTGTTGACGATAAGCGAGGTGACCGAGATGTGGAACGGTAAAATGAAAGCGCTGACATTCAGCTATGATGACGGTGTTCAGCAGGATAAACGTTTGATCGACATTTTTGATCGTTACGGCATGAAAGGCACATTCAATATCGGCTCGGCGCTTTTAAAAGAAGGCGGCGGCTGGAATGAATGTCAGCGTGGGCTGCGCGTGTCGTATATTGACGCTTCCGAGGTGCCCGCGGTTTATCGCAACCACGAGGTTGCCGTGCACACGGCGCACCACTACAATCTGTGCGATGTGGATGAAGCGACGCTCATCGAGGAAATTGCAGGGGATAAAGCCGCGCTCGAAAAGCTGCTCGGTCGCGAAGTCGTCGGTATGGCGTATCCGTTCGGCACATATAACGACGCGGTGGTAAAAGCCGTCGCTGATGCGGGAATTGCCTATTCCCGCACCGTTGTGCCCGGCGGCAATTTCGATTTACCCGCCTCGCCGCTGACATGGCATCACACCTGCCATCATAACCACGAAAAGCTGTTTGATTTTGCCGAAGAATTTTTGGCAATGACCCCCGACACCCCGCAGGTGTTCACTGTGTGGGGACACAGCTATGAATTTGATGTGGACGAAAACTGGGAGCGTATCGAGGAATTTTGCCGTTTGATGGCGCACCGTGACGATATTGCGTATGTGACAAACAGGGAGGCACTCGGAGTATAATGGAAAAACAGATCAACAAACGCCGCACGTTTGCGATCATTTCGCACCCCGATGCGGGTAAAACAACGCTGACCGAAAAGCTGCTGCTTTACGGAGGCGCGATCCAAAGCGCGGGCATGGTTAAGGGCAAACGCTCGATGAAGCATGCCGTGTCCGACTGGATGGAAATCGAAAAGCAGCGCGGTATCTCGGTTACCTCGTCGGTGCTGCAGTTTGAATACGGCGATCACTGCATCAATATTCTCGATACCCCCGGTCACGAAGACTTTTCCGAAGATACCTATCGCACGCTGATGGCGGCGGATTCTGCTGTCATGGTCATCGATGCGTCGAAGGGCGTTGAGCGGCAGACTAAGAAGCTGTTCAAGGTTTGCGTGATGCGCAACATCCCGATTTTTACATTTATCAATAAAATGGACCGCGAAGCGCGCGATCCGTTCGATTTGCTTGAAGAGATCGAGCAGGTGCTCGGCATCGAGACCTATCCCGTCAACTGGCCGATGGGCTCGGGCCGTGATTTCAAGGGCGTTTATGACCGCGGTCGCGGTGAGCTTTTGGCGTTTACTGCGGAAGGCAACGGCGCTCATGAAGTGCAGGCAACCGCGATCAAGCCCGAAGATCCCGCGCTTGACTCCATGGTCGGCGAGGACATGGCATCGCGCTTGCGTGACGATATCGAGCTGCTCGACGGTGCCGGCAGCGAACTCGTCATGGAGAATGTGCAAAACGGCAAGCTGTCGCCTGTGTTCTTCGGCTCGGCGCTGACGAACTTCGGCGTGGAACCGTTCCTGCGCGAATTTTTGCAAATGACGATGCCGCCGCTGCCGCGCAAAGCGGATGTCGGCGTGATCGATCCCGTGAACACCCCGTTCTCGGCATTTGTGTTTAAAATCCAAGCGAACATGAACAAGGCGCACCGCGACCGTATTGCGTTTATGCGCATTTGCTCGGGTCGCTTTGAGAAGGGCATGGAGGTTGTCCATGTGCAGAGCGGCAAGAAAATGCGCTTGTCGCAACCGCAGCAGATGATGGCATCCGATCGCGAGATCATCGAAGAAGCCTATGCGGGCGATATCATGGGCGTGTTTGATCCGGGCGTGTTCTCGATCGGCGACACACTGTGCGCACCCGGCAAGAAGTTTGTGTTCGAAGGCATCCCGACCTTTGAACCCGAAATTTTCCGTCTTGTCCGCCAAGTCGATACGATGAAGCGTAAACAATTTGTCAAAGGCATGACTCAAATCGCCCAAGAAGGTGCGATCCAAATCTTCCAAGAGCCGGGCGGCGGTATGGAGGAGGTCATCGTCGGCGTTGTCGGCACGCTGCAGTTTGAGGTGCTTGAGCATCGCCTCAACAACGAATACGGTGTGCAGGTGCGCATGGACAGCTTGCCGTATCAGCATGTGCGCTGGATCGAAAGCGAGGTCGCCGATCCGCGTTCGCTGGACATCACTTCCGATACGAAATATGCACAAGATATGCGCGGCAGACCGCTGTTGTTGTTCTCCAGCGAGTGGAATATCCGCTGGGCGCTCGATCACAATAAAGAGCTTGTGCTTGCGGATTTCGGCAAAAACTAAATCCTTCGAAAGGAACAGGAGTCTCCTGTTCCTTTTTTTATTTATCGGGCAATTTTCACAAATCTTCGAAAATTGCTTGATTTTTCAATATCTATCCGATATAATCATAAATTAGAGTATTATCGAGTTTTTATGTCTATATGGAAATACATCGGATATTCGGAGTTGCCCCCAAAAGGGCAAGAGGGAGGAAATTATGATGAGGATGCAAACCATGCGCAGACTCCTGAGTGCTGTGATGTGCGTCGTTATGCTTGTAACGATGTTGATCGCGGCGCTGCCGACCGTTACGGCGGAAGCAGCTGCTTCGAGCGGCAGCTTATTGCCGACATCGGCGACTAAAACGAGCGGCAGCGGTACGGTTAGTGCCAATGCGAATGCGTTGTCGGTGAAGACCAACGGCACGGGTGCCGTTGTGGCATCGCTGTCGGGCTCGTCGTTTTATCTGGATGCGGATGGCTTTAACGCGTTGTCGCTTTCGGTGAACACCACGGCGGCGACTTCGCTGACATTGAAACTGACCAACGGCAGCGGCAGCACCGTGTCGTTGACCAGTGCGAATCACTTTGCCAGATCGACGCATCTTGAGGACGGTAAGCTGCCTGTGGGTGACTGCGGCGCCATCGTGCTGGATATTGCGAAGTTGACAGGCTGGAACAACACGCTTGTTACGATTTCCTCGATCACCGTGCAAACCACAGCGGCTGCGTCTGTCGTGTTTTACGGCATGGAAGCCACTGTGAAAGAGGCGGCTCCCACGGGCGTGTCGCTGCTTCCTTCGAGCGTGAGCAGCTGGGGTGCAACGGATGAGAACGGTGTTGTGTCGGCGGTGAACGGCGGCTACAGTTTGGCGCTGGGCACCGGAAACTGGACGGCTTCTCCGTATGATTTCTCCGCAAATGCCGTGCAAGCGTCGTTGTTCAGTCAATTGTATTATAATATTGATGTCGAACAAGGCGCTTCAGTCATGTTGTTCTTTGAACATGTGCAATCCGATGCGTTTAACACACTGAATCTCGGTTGGGGCCGTCACGTGTTTATTAAGATCAACTCGTTGATCGATAAAGGTAACAGCAGTATTGATGCTGCGATTCGAGAAGGCCATTATGAAGGCACCATTTCGATGGCAGATATCATGGCGTTGCTTCCGGAGTATCATCCCGGCGGCAGTTGCTATAACGGTTCTTGTACGGTGTATGACCTGGTGAAGCAAGGCACGGTGCGTATCGGTGCGATCAAACTGTTTGCTTCGGGCGATACCATGACGGTTTATGATCTGGCTGTTGTGGAATCTGAATACATGCGTGATACGTTCAGCTTGATGCCGTCGGCGGAAGTCGCAGCGGCGGCGGGTTTGTCGTATGATAGCAACGGCTGGCTGACCTATAAGACCACCGCGGCAAGCACCAGTATGGAGATTCCCGTCGGCAAATATATTGATATTGACGACTTGAATACGATGATGGCGGCTGTGACGTTTTCGTTCAGCGGTTCGCAATCGGTTTCCAATTATGCATGGGACTTCGGTGTTCGATTCTCCGGTTACCATAAGACGGGTGACTATATAGAAAGTAAAATGGTGTATTTGTGGGACAACTGGGGTGCAAGCTCCAGCAACCAATGGCATACGCCGCAAAAAAATGCACAAAGCAATCTTTCGGTCAAGCAGGATTATTATTCCGCTTTGTACAATTACTCCAACATTTGCACACTTGACAACACCGTCTATGTCGAAAGTTTCCGCGTGCGTACCGGTGCAGCCGGCACGCTAAAAATTCGCGGCATGGCACTCGCAACGTCGAGTAGCGAAGCTATGGAACCCGCTCCTGTGAGCCTGTCGCTGGGCGATCTTAATGCCGAGCCGGGTGAGACTGTCATGATTCCGCTGGTGCTCGACAGCGCCACCGGCATTATGAACTTTGATGCCACCATCGCATTTGACAGCAATTATCTTTCGATCGACAAAAATGCAATTTATTGGAACACCGATGTGCTTGACAACACGACGAACGCCGATTCGTCGTCGAACACTTCGACGGGCTTCCATTCCGCCAATATTGTCGGCGGCAATAAACTCAAGCTCGCGTATATTGCTACTGAGAACACTGCCGCAAGCGGTACGATCGTGGAGATCCCCGTGACGGTGAAGCAGAGCGTACCTGCGGGTATGTATCCGCTGACGCTGACGGTCGGTGATCTGTCGATTTATTCGACGATCTACAGCAGCTCGCCGTATTACGATTATTTCTATTCGCAAGATGAGATCAATATCGATAACGGCAGCGTGACGGTGAAATCCACAGCGGAAGAAGGCACGGTGGAGCTGAGCGTCGGCAGCGGTGAAGTGCTCGCTTCGGAGACGGTGTCGATTCCCGTTTCCATCAGTGCGGATCACTTTATGAAGAGCGCGACCGTGAAGATCATGTATGATGCTACGGCGCTCTCGATCACCAAAAGTAATGTCAAATTTACGACGGACTATGCCGGCACTGTGACGGTGTCGGGCGGCGTGATCACGGTGAAACTGAGTAACACCACTACGACCGCGGCAGCAGGCACGCTGTTTACGATGACCTTTACCGCAGCAGAAACACTGACCGACGGCGTATCGGCGCTGAACGCTACCGTATCGGATTATACCGCGATGCAGGGTGGTTACACCTATTATCCCACCGCCAAAATCACGGGCGGCTCGATCACGCTGCGCAATGTCATTATGGCGGAACGCGACATGACGCTGACGGTCGATCCGCAGGTGCAGGCGAATATCGGCAAGAACGATATCGTGAAGGTGGATATTTTGATGAATGCCACCGGTGCGGTCGCTTCGCTGTCGAATTTGGCGCTCCGTTTTGACAAATCGCAGATCACGCCCGTTAAGCAGGGTGACGGCTATGTCACCTGGAGCGATGCGGTTGCAGGCGGCACCTCCGCCTACGCAAACGGCGTGCTCACTATGAGCAGCGGCGCGATCAACAATACCGCAAACAGCGATATCGTGATCGGCTCTGTGTATTTCACCATGAACACCAACAGCGCGAGCGCGGCGCTCTCCTTGTCGGGCGCTTCGGCGATGCTTACGATGCCCGATGAGCCCGATGCGGTCGGCGGCAAGGTCGCTGTCGATACCTTCAATTATGTCGGCGGCTCCTTTACGATCGGCGCGGTGACCACCACGACGACTACGACGACCACCAAGCTGCCGTCGATCGGCTCGAACGAAGTGCAATTCCTTGTCACTTCCTCGTCGGATACGGTGGCGACCGAGCAGACGGTTACCGTTGACATCGTGCTCAACAGCCCCAAGGGCGTGCAGAACTTTGATCTGCTCCTGTCGGTGGATACATCGATGCTCACTCCCGTAAAGCAGAACGGCTCCTGGATTGCTTGGAACACCGCGGTGCTCGGCTCGGACGATTTGGACGGTGCTTCCCGCGCTTACATGGCGAACTACAATGCCTCCCTCGGCGAGATGTACCTCGGCTATGTTGCTGCGGGTGTCAACTCTGCGAAGAGCGGCGTGATCGGCACGATCACTTTCAAAGTGAATGCCAACGTGGTGCCGACGAATGTCGCTTCCAAAAACACAACGCTGGAACTTGAATGTGAGGCAGTCACCTGGAACGATCCGTCGAATGCTAACGCGGACGATTACGGCGATGTCACGCCGAACACGATTAAGCTGACCAACAAAACGCTGACTGTACTCCGCTCCTTCAAGGTGGAATATTATAAGAGCAATAAATCGACGCTGCTCACGACCGCCATTCTTCCCGAAGGCTCGCAGGTGTCCTATGAGACGCCTGCCGGTGTGGATACGGATAACATGAACTACACCTTCCTTGGCTGGAAGTTGTTTGACAGTGACGCATCCGACGGCGTCGTTAAGATGTATCCCGCATACGGTTATACGATTGAAGTTGCCAACGGCAGCCTCACCGGCAGTTATGTTGCTACGGACGAGCAGTGGATGAATATGGACGGCACCAAGGCATACTTCAACGCGGTGCGTACCGATTTTGCGGGTCACACGGGTCTGTTCGGTTATGATAACCGTGTGCAGGTTATTGCCGATAAGAAAGCGGGCAAAACCTTCTCGCACTGGACCGATCAATACGGCAACATCGTCAGCTACAGCGAGATCCACACCTTCTATGTCCCCTGTAACCTGCTGCTGGTCGCGCATTATGACGATGCGGTCGTGAAAACGCCGCAGGTATCGTTGCAAACGCTGCGCAGTGTGACATCGAGCGGCAAGACAAATATGACCTGGGTATGCGACACGGCAGAAGCCGCAGGTTACACGATCACCGATATGGGTATCGTGCTCAGCCCGCAGGAGAATTACAGCCTGCTCACCAATCCCGACGGCAAGAATGCTGTTGAACTCAAGGCAAACGGTCGCTCGGAGCATTCGTGGCAATATTCCGTCACCGTGAATAATGTGGCAGCGGGCAAAGCGCGCTACGCCGTGGCGTATGTCAAGTATACCGATTCCAAGGGCAACGCCGGCGTTGCCTACAGTACGAACTACATGGGCATGATTGCCCCTGCACAGTAAGAGAGGAGACCGCAATGGACATGATCGAAAAACAACCATACTGCACTCCTTATCTGCAGGTGCAATGGTTTGATGCCGAGCCGATCCTCAGCTACAGTAACGGCGGCGATAACATCGTCGATTCGGATTATGACGATCCGTTTGGTGACGGCAACGGCTGGTAACAACAAAATATAGGCAATACGACCTCTTTGTTCACAAAAGAGGTCGTATTTTTTGTCAAAGTGCCTATTTTTAGCGATTTTTTATAAAATTCCCTTCCGAAACCTTGCATTTTGCAAAAAATATGGTATGATATTGTTATAATACTATAATTGCGTGTATACTATACATTTTTCAAGCGATTTAGTATGAGTTTTATAGAACAAACTCGCAGCATTCACCTTAAAAATTATGAAAGATCTTCATTTTCATGAGGAAAGGGGAAATTCACATGAAGAAACACATTGTGAAACTGATAGCTGTTGTCATGACGGCTGTCATGGTGCTGTCGCTGGTACCTGTCGCGGCGCTGCCCGAGGTCAATTGGCCTGAGCTGCTGTCCGTGTTCGGTGCCTCGTCGAGCGCGACTGTGGAAAAGGAGGAGGCAGGCGAAGCTGCGCCCGAAAACGGCGCGGATGATACCGCTGCGCCCGAAAACGGCGCGGACGATGTCGTTGCGCCCGAAGGCGGTGCGGATGATACCGCTGTCGAAGTGCAATCGACGGATGCGCTGACTCCCGCGTCGACAGACGGCTATTATTTCGACGAGAGCGGCAATATCTATGCGGATAATGACGGTGACGGCACTGCCGAGCTCGTCAAAGCGGATGTTGTCGAAGGCAATAACGAAGAAGACATTGCCGATCTG
>JAZURB010000130.1:0-3329 GCA_045605945.1 Acutalibacteraceae bacterium | reverse complement strand
CGGTTGCGCCGATCGCACCGCCGTTGATGGAGATGATCTGATCATCGACCTTCAGCTCACCGATCGGCGAAATGACCGCCGCAGTACCTGTGCCGAAGGCTTCCTCAAGTGTGCCGTTGGCAGCTGCTTCCACAACCTCTTGCAGCGCAAGCGGGCGCTCCACAACATCCATGCCCCACGATTTCAGCATCTCGATGCAGGACATACGGGTGATACCGCTCAAAATGCTGCCCTGCAGCGCGGGGGTAATGATTTGACCGTTGATTTTGAAGAAGACATTCATCGTGCCGACTTCTTCGATGTATTTGCGCTCGACACCGTCCAGCCACAGCACCTGGGTGTAACCCTGCGAAGCGGCTGTCTCCTGCGCTTTAAGCGAAGAAGCATAGTTACCCGCCGTTTTGGCAAAGCCCGTGCCGCCCTTGACAGCGCGGACATACTCGCGCTCAACATAAATCTTCACAGGGTTGAGACCCTCGGGATAATAGCAACCGACGGGAGACAGAATTACCATGAAAATCAAATGATGCGCGGGATGCACGCCGACATGGGGATCCACCGAGATGATAAAGGGGCGGATATACAGCGAGGTATCGGGGCCGTCGGGAATCCAATCCTTTTCGATCGATACGAGCTTTTTGACCGCTTCCACAGCGAACTCTTCATCAATCGCGGGGATGCACAGACGCTCATTGGAAACATTGAGGCGCGCCATATTGCGGTCGGGACGGAACAACAGCACACGTCCGTCGGGAGCGCGATAGGCTTTCATGCCCTCGAACACCTCTTGACCGTAGTGCAAGCACATGGCAGCAGGATCGAGCGACAGCGGACCGTAAGGCACGATGCGAGCATCATGCCAGCCCTGTCCCTCATCGTAATTCATCATGAACATGTGATCGGTAAAATAGTTGCCGAAGCCGAGTTTGGAAGAATCGGTCGGTTTTTGTTTCAGAGTTTCGGCAAGCTCCACACGGATTTCCTGCATAATAAAACGCTCCTTTATACAGCGGTATCGCACCGCGAAATTAACATAGTAACTATTATAGGCGTTTTATCCGCAAATTGCAAGGTTTTCCTTTTGAATTTGCAAAAAAACATTGTTGTATATTTAAGCAAGGTATGCTATTATATAAGTAATTCTGTATACACAAAGGAGTGTATGGACCTATGGAACAAAAGAAACCGTTTTACATCACTACCGCGATCGCTTATGCATCGCGTAAGCCGCACATCGGCAACAGCTACGATATCGTGCTCGCCGACATGATCGCGCGCTATAAGCGCATGACCGGCTATGATGTGTTTTTTATGACCGGTTCGGACGAGCACGGTCAAAAGATCGAGGATATTGCCAAGGAAGAAGGCATCACCCCGAAGGAGTGCGTGGATCGCACGGCGGCGCTCATTAAAGAGCAATGGGATTGCCTGAACACCACCTATGACAAGTTTATCCGTACCACCGATGAGGATCACGAGAAAGTGGTACAAAAGATCTTCAACAAGCTCTATGAGCAAGGCGATATTTACAAGAGCGAATACGAAGGCAAATACTGCATTCCCTGCGAATCCTTCTTCACCTCTTCCCAACTCGTTGACGGCAAATGCCCCGACTGCGGTCGTGAGGTGACCGACGCGAAGGAAGAAGCGTATTTCCTGCGTCTGAGCAAATATCAGGACAAGCTCGCGGCGTATTATGAGGAAAATCCTGACTTCTTCCGCCCTGTTTCTCGCAAGGCGGAAATGGTCAACAACTTCCTCAAACCCGGTCTGTCGGATCTTTGCGTGTCCCGCAGCACCTTCACTTGGGGTGTGCCTGTGGAATTTGATCCGCGCCATGTCATTTATGTGTGGATCGATGCGCTTTCCAACTATATCACGGGTCTCGGCTACGACCCCGACGGCAGCTCGGAGCGTTTCAACAAATACTGGCCGGCGGATCTGCATGTCATCGGCAAGGATATCGTGCGTTTCCACACCATTTACTGGCCGATCATTCTGATGGCGCTTGATCTCCCCCTTCCCAAGCAAGTTCTCGGTCATCCGTGGCTTCTGTCGGGCGAGGATAAAATGAGTAAGTCTCGCGGCAATGTGCTGTATGCCGATGCGCTTGTTAACCGCTTCGGTGCCGATGCGGTGCGCTATTATCTGCTTTCCGAGATGCCTTACGGCAACGACGGTACCATCACCTATGAGAGCTTTATCACCAAGTTTAACGCCGATCTCGCGAATACGCTGGGCAACCTTGTCAACCGCAGCATCGCGATGACCAACAAATACTTCGGCGGTACGGTGAACAAGCCCGCTGAGCTGACTGACGCGCTCGACAAAGAGCTGTTTGATTGCGCTGCGGAAACACTTAAAAACTACACCGCACTTATGGAAGAATATCGTAACGCGGATGCCGCCGATGCGGTGATGACGCTGGCAAAGCGCTGCAACAAATATATCGACGAAACCGCACCGTGGGTGCTTGCCAAAGACGAGGCACAAAAGGATCGCCTTGAAACGGTGCTTTACAACCTGCTCG
This sequence comes from Acutalibacteraceae bacterium, assembly GCA_045605945.1. Classification (GTDB taxonomy): domain Bacteria; phylum Bacillota; class Clostridia; order Oscillospirales; family Acutalibacteraceae; genus RGIG1959. Next base: position 799 of record JAZURB010000130.1, on the reverse strand, counting down.
AATGCATCCGCATGCTCGGCGTGATGCTCACGCCGTTTATCCCCACTGCTTGCGCATCCATTGCGGCGCAGCTGCAGGTCGGCGAAGACGCGATGACCTTTGAAGCACTCGCTGAGCGCACCGCCACCTTTACGGTAGGTGAAGCGACCCCGCTGTTTGCGCGTATCGATGCGGCAAAAGTGCTCGCGGAGATTGAGGCGGAAATCGCTGCTGCCGCAGCTAAAGCGGAAGCAGAAGAAGCGGCGGCGAACATTGCATTCCTGCCCGAGATCCTGTATGATGATTTCTCGAAGGTGGACCTGCGTGTGGCGAAGATCACCGCCTGCGAGCCGATCAAAAAGGCGAAGAAGCTCTTAAAGCTGACGCTGGACGACGGCACCAAAACGCCCCGCACGGTGGCTTCCGGTATTGCGAAATACTACAAACCCGAAGAGCTTATCGGCAAATCGGTGATTTTGGTTGCTAACTTGAAGCCCGCGGTGCTTTGCGGCGTGGAAAGCAGCGGTATGATCCTGGCTGCCGACGCGGTGAAGGAAGACGGCAGCGAAGATGTTCGTGTGATCTTTGTGGACGGTATCGCGCCGGGCAGCACGGTGCGCTGATATGGCGAAGATTTTTGATACCCACGCGCATTACGACGATAACCGCTTTGACAGCGATCGCAATGAAGTACTGCACGCAATGCTTGCCGATGAGGTGTGCGGTATCGTGCAATGCGCGACCGATCCCGCGTCGTCTCGCGCAGCAATCACACTTGCAGAGCAATACGATGCAATCTATGCGGCAGTGGGATTTCACC
>JAZURB010000129.1:0-4980 GCA_045605945.1 Acutalibacteraceae bacterium | reverse complement strand
ATCTTTGCATTTGCGGAAGCGGAACAGGGGCAAACGCTTCGATCGCGCTGTCGTATGCGGGCGTGACGCAAGGGTACGCTTGGACGGATACGGGCATCACGTACACCGCCACCGTTTACGCGGATGTGATCGGTGTGGTCGGCGAAAACAACGCGATCTATCTGTCGGCGCATAATCTCCCGCGCGGCACTTATACGCTCAAATACGGCGACGAAACCTATGATACCGTCGGCACGATCACGGTGGAATAGGCGGTGCTTTCTATGGTGAGTTATGAAAAACTGATCCCCGAAAATAAAGCACCGCTCGGCAGGGAGTTCATCGATGTCTATCGCGGCGATGTGAAAATCGGCACAATCAAAGCGGGCGCTTTGAAGATGCCGCCGCTCGGCGAGAAGCTCTACAGCTTCGGCGCGGTATCCGATGTTCACTTGCAGTATGATACCGCGCAGGAGGATTTCCGTCGCGCCCTGACCTATTTTAACGAAACGGAAGAGGTGGCGTTCACCTGCGTGTGCGGGGATTTGACATCCGCGGGAACGGCGGCAGAACTGCAAGCCTATGCCGATTATGTCGCCGCCTATTCACCCGATACGCCTGTTTATGAGGTGACGGGCAACCACGATGCCCACGCGCAGGTGCTGCGTATTGACAGCATGCGCCCGTATACGGGACACGACCTGTATTATACCTTCACACGCGGCGACGATGTGTTTATCATGTTCGGTATGACGCAAGCGCATTTGAACGAAACGGTGGGGGCCCCGTTCTCGCAAGCCTCCTTGCAATGGTTGTATGAAACGCTGGAAGCCAACCGCAATCGGCGATGCTTTGTGTTTCAGCATTGTTTGCGATTTGACGGAAGCGGCAAGCCGTATTCGCCGAATATGACGGGAGATCTGCTGAACAACACGCAAGGAGCGGTGTTTCGGTCGCTGATGGAGCATTATAAAAACGGCGTGTGGTTTCACGGGCACAGCCACATGAAATTCGATTGCCAAGAGGATTGCTCTTATGCCAACTACGACCGACTGCACGGCTGCCATTCGGTGCATATCCCGTCCCTTGCCGTGCCGCGCGATTATGCACAGGATGCCTATGTGTACCGCTATTCCGAGAGCGAGGGGTATGTGGTCGAGGTTTATGAAAACCACATCATTCTCAAAGGCAGGGATTTCGTGAAGGGCAAGTTTTTGCCGATCGCAACCTATTGCATCGACACGACCTTGCAAACGATTGAAGCGGGCACCTTTACGGATACTACGGGTACTATCACAGTGTAAGGAGGGGGAATTATGGCAATCAATATTCGACAAGTCGATCTGCGCTTTAACAGCAATCACGTCGACCGTGTCGGCGCACCGAAAGGCATTCTGCTGCATCATGCCGCATCGAGCGGCAGCGTGGAGGAGATTCATGCCTATCATAAAAATATCAACGGTTGGGCGGGTATCGGGTACCATTTTTATATCCGCAAAAACGGCAATATTTTCCGCGGTCGCCCCGAGAATTGGATGGGCGGTCATGCCACAGGCTTTAATGATTGGCTGGGTGTATGTGCCGAAGGCAATTTCGAGCAGGAGAGCATGCCCGCCGCACAGCAGCAAGCGATCGTACAGGTGGTGAGCTATCTTCTCGGCAAATACGGTGCTGTTCCCGTCAAGGGACATCGCGATGTGGCTGCCACCGCTTGCCCCGGTAGGAATTATCCGTTTGCGGCGATCGTTGCGGCATCCGCGCAAACCGTCTCGCCCGTTGCGGCATTTCAGCAAGCAGCGCTGGCGGACGGTATTTCGCTGCCGCGCTACGGTGCCGACGGCGTTTGGGGAGATGAAACCGCGGATGCCGCCGATCAAATTCTCAGCAAAGGTGCCGCAGGTGAACGCGTTGCATTGATGCAAAAGCTGCTGAAAAAAGCGGGGTATGACATCGGTGACAGCGGTGCCGACGGCATCTACGGCAACGATACCGAAAAAGCGGTCAACGCTTTCAAGGCACAAATCCCGCTGCCACAAAACGGGCGCGTCGGTATCAAGGTATGGAAGGCACTGTTGGGGGTGTAACCGATGACGCATGAGGATGTAAAAATGCTCGAGGATGCGGTGCAGGGAGCCAAATCGGCACACCGCCGTTTGGATCGGCTGGAAGCGGAGGTCAACGATCTGCAAAAGCTGACCGAGGCGGTCGCGGTTACTGCAACCAATGTGTCCCGCTTGCAAGCCGATGTCACCGAGATGAAGGATGATGTCAAAGCGCTTGCTGCCGTTCCCGCCAAACGCTTCGATGCGGTGATCGGGTATGTGACGGCGGCGCTGGTCAGCGGTGTCGTCGGCGTGATCCTCGGTGCGATATTTCGATAAAGGAGACGGCGCTATGAAATCATGCACAAAGATTTGGATGAAAGCGGCTGCGGTGCGCGCGATCAGAACCGTGGCACAAGCTGCCGCGGCATCCATCGGCACAGCGGCAGTGATCGGCGATGTCAACTGGATCGCCGTCGCAAGTTCGTCGGTGCTTGCGGGCGTGTTATCGCTGCTGACGAGCATCGGCGGATTGCCCGAATGTGCCAAAACCGAACAATGATCCATGCTATATAAGGGAGGCGAACTTCGCCTCCCTTTTCGGAAGGAGTGAAGTATGCCGTGAAAACGGGAGAGGAGATCAAAAATCGCGCATTGGAGCTGCTCAATTATACCAATCAAAACGGGCGAACGGACAGCACCATGTTTGCGGATATAACGGCGCGATCGCTTGCGCTGGTTAATCAAATTTACGCGGAGTGTTGGTATGCTCTTGAAGGTAAGCGTCCGTTTGTGCCGCTGCCGACGCTCAGCGCGGTGATTGCGTTGCCGCCGCGCGTGATCGAGGGTGTGATGCCCTTCGGCGTGGCAATGCTGATGGCGCAAAGTATCGGCGACGGCGATAACCAAGGCTTTATGGCGGATTTGTATAATCAAAAACGCGCGACGCTCACACAAACGCAGCGCCGAAAGGATGTGATGCCGCGTGCGATATAAGCGCATGGGGAAAAACGGGGATATCCGCGTACATATTCCGACATTGAACGGCGGTTTGAACACCGCTGTCGAACCGGCGCTGATTGCCGATAACGAGCTTGCCGAAACGAAAAATCTGCATTGTAAGCACGGCGTGCTGCAACCGCGTCCCGCGCTGTGCGCGGTGGGTGGTGCACCTGTCAGCACGCTTGGGGGAAATGCGGATTACGCTTTCGGCGATACTTATGAATATATCACCCCGCATCCGTTTGAAGCAGACGGCGAGATGTGCGTTGCCGTGATCGACATGGTCAATTTCAAAAACCCCGACACGGGTAGCGCGCTGTCGTCACAGCGCCGTTGTCGCGTGATCACACTCGACGGCGTTGTTAAAAACGATTATGCTGTCGGCGGCACCGAGACAAGCGTCGGCATCAACGGTTTGGAAAATGCGGTGGTGGTGCCGTGCGATAAGCAGCGATACGGATGTGACTTCTTGATGTATCACAGCGGCAGAATTTATCGTCCCGATGTCGAGAGGGGACAAATGATGCAGATTCCCGAAGAGGAGTTGTATGCACCGCTTGTGATGATCGGCGGCAAAAGTTACGATTTGAGCTCCGATGCTGCTGAAGGGTTTGAACCGACGGCGAACGGCGTAATGTATGAAGGCTTTAACACGCTGACCGACCGCTACCGCTGCCGTTTTACAGGCGGCGGCGTCAACACAACGGAATGTTATTGCTTGCCGACGGCGATCCATGGCGGCGTCACGGTGGAAGGTACCACTAAGTGGGGGCATTTTAAAGAAACGGTTGCTGCCGACAGTTCGGTATATTTCACGCTGTACGACGGCAACGGCGCAAAAAGCTTTCGCTTGAGCGTTAACAACACCAATCACTGCGTCTATATCACGCCGCCGCTTCCCGAAAGCGTGTTGCCCGATAATATCGAAATTACCGCTACGGTTGCCGACAGCGCTGCTCCGACCGAAAAGATTCGCGGCGCATCGATCGCAACATGGTTCGGCGGCACCGACGATCGCCCGGGCGGCACGCGTGTGTTCCTCGGAGGCTTTGCCGAACATCCGTCCAAGCTGATGTGGAGCGCTGTCAATAATCCGCTCTATTTCCCCGAAAACAATACGATGTATGTCGGCGATATGTCGCAAAAAATCACGGCGCTTGAAAAGCAAGATCGCATGCTGGTGATTTTCAAGGAGCGCGAAATGTATTATATGACTGCCGTGCAGGGCAGTATCGATAAGGATGCTGCCGTCGGCAATGCCACCGCAGCGCAGGCGCATTTCCCGGTGATGCAGTTGTCGCCCTACACAGGGTGTGATTGTCCGCGCACCTTGGCGGTGTGTCGGGATCATCTGGTGTGGATGTGCGCCGACGGACGTGTATATACCTTAGATGCCGCCGACCGCTACAGTGAATGCTGCGTGCGTGAGATCGGCGGCAAGATACGCGAGCGCATGCTGCGCGATACCACTGTCGAACAACGCCGCCTTGCTTCGGCGGCGGATTACGACGGATCTTATTGCCTGCTTATCGGCACGCGCATGTTCTTGTTTGATTATACCGCCGTTGATTTTTGGCGAAGCGGGACAAATCCTATCGCGTGGTATGTCGATTGCTTCGACGGATTTATGCACGGCGCATGGCATCGCATTGTCAGTGACGGTGCACACAAGGCGTTGGTACTCAGCGTGTGTCATCTGTTCGCGACAAGCGGCATTATGCGCTGCGAGTATGCTTTTGCGCGCGCTGCATATCGGTTTACGGATGATCCTGTTGATGCTTATTTAAAGATGACGGTAACGGAGGGTGCGTTGTCATCGAAAAGCGAAGAGCGACCGATCGAAGTTGAGCTTATCACCAAAACCTTTGATTTCGGCGAGCTCGCTGCCTTCAAACGGGTCAAAGCGCTGTATCTGGCGGCGAAGGGACAGGCGCGTGTGTCCTTTCTTGCTGACGGG